>NZ_JBEOZK010000025.1:0-114569 GCF_040297565.1 Streptomyces sp. NPDC001728 | reverse complement strand
AGCTTCACCAGGAAGCAGTAGCTGCCGAGCAGCGCGGCCAGCCACCCCACACCAGCCTCACCCGGAAATGGACATCAAGTCGCGAACCGCCCTCTCAGAGATCCTCGGCCGGAGGACCGGCTGCCGGTCAGGTCGTCTCGGCGTCCTGAGGCGAAGGTTCGTCGTCGCGCGGTGCGGCGGGACGGTAGCGGCCCATGCTTCCCATGATCAGAACAGCCCCCAGAGGGCCCATGCCGTAGAGCGAGGGGAAGTCCTTGCCGAATCTGGTGATGAGGAAGGCCGGCCCTGCGAGGGCGAGGATCAGGAAGGGACGCCTGATGACGTGACGCCAGATGATGGCCAGGCGGCGCCGTGCTCCCTGCGCTTCGGTGAGGAGTGTCCAGCCTGACGGTGACATGACGTCAGCGTAGTCGGTGCACCAGCCCTCAGGCAGCTGTGCGTTCACGAGAGGCCCTTGAGGGGACACGGGGATGTCTTGGCCCCGGCCGGCGCGCTCTCAGGCAGCCGCAGCCTTGCGTTTCGCGCCCTGACCCGTACGCCATGTCACGCGCGTGCGTGGTCCTGCCCGCACCAGCGGCCCTCCACGCCGGGACTCGCGCGTGCCTGGCCGTTCGTGGCTCGTGCGCCGCACGCCCGAGGCCCGGTGCCACGGCCGATCTGTTCACGCGGGGTTCGTGTGCGCGCCGTCCCCGGGCGTTAGTCATGGGGCGACGCACCGCCCCCGCCCGGACCCGCCTCGGAGGCTCCTTCATGTCCCCTTCCATATTCGGCAGTTCCCCCGTTCCGCTCACCTCCTCCTCCCCCGCCCGCCGCAACGTGCTGCGCGGTTCGCTGGCCGCCTCCGCCGCGCTCGCTCTCGGCGGAGCCGTTCCCGCCGCTCCGGCGTTCGCTCTGTCGGGGCGGCCCCGCGCCGAGTGGGGTGTGCAGACGGGCGACGTCACGACGTCCTCGGGTCTGGTGTGGGTGCGTTCGGACCGGCCGGCGCGCGTGATCGTCGAGACCTCGGCGACCGACTCGTTCCGGCGGCTGCGCCGTCACCACGGCCCGTTGATCGGCGCGGGCACGGACTTCACCGGCACCACCGCGCTGCGCGGCCTGCCGGCCGGGGAACAGGTCCACTACCGTGTGACGCTCGTCGACCCCGACGACCCGCGCCGGACGGGCGAACCGGTCCTCGGCACCTTCCGGACGGCTCCCGAGCGGCGCCGTGACGGCGTCCGCTTCCTGTGGTCGGGGGACATCGCGGGCCAGGGCTGGGGCATCAACCCGGACATCGGCGGCTTCCGCGCGTACGAGGAGATGCGCCGTCTCGACCCGGACTTCTTCCTGTGCAGCGGCGACTCGATCTACGCCGACGGGGTCGTCCCGCCGAGCGTGATCCTGCCCGACGGGCGGATCTGGCGGAACGTGACGACACCGGAGAAGTCGAAGGTCGCGGAGACGCTCGACGAGTACCGGGGCAACTTCCGGTACAACCTGCTCGATCACAACGTCCGGGCGTTCAACGCGCAGGTGCCGTCGGTGGTGCAGTGGGACGACCACGAGGTGCGCAACAACTGGTACCCGGGCCAGATCCTGGACGACGCGCGGTACACGGAGAAGGACGTGGACGTGCTCGCGTCGCGTGCCCTGCGCGCCTTCGGTGAGTACACGCCCGTTTCCACCCTCCACGCGCGCGGTGACGGGCACGGCGATGGGCACGGCGGCGGGCGCGGGGGCCGGATGCACCGGGTGGTGCGGTACGGGCCGCTGCTCGACGTGTTCGTCCTCGACATGCGCTCGTACCGGAACGCCAACTCGCCCGGTCGGCAGGCCGACGACACCACCGGCATCCTCGGCGCCGAGCAGCTGGCCTGGCTGAAGCGGGAACTGGCCGCGTCCACCGCGGTGTGGAAGGTGCTCGCCGCGGACATGCCGCTCGGTCTGGTCGTGACGGACGGCGCGGCGAACTTCGAGGCCGTCGCGCAGGGCGACCCCGGCGCCCCGCTCGGCCGGGAACTCCAGATCGCGGAGCTGCTGCGGTTCGTCAAGCACCGGCGGATCACCGGCACGCTGTGGCTGACGGCGGACGTCCACTACACCTCGGCGCAGCACTACGCGCCGGAGCGGGCGGCGTTCCAGGACTTCGCGCCCTTCTGGGAGTTCGTGTCGGGACCGCTGGCGGCCGGCGGCTTCCCGGCGAACGCGCTCGACGCGACTTTCGGCCCGGAGCGGGTGTTCGTCCGGGCGCCGGAGCGGGCGAACGTGTCGCCGATGGAGAGCCCGCAGTACTTCGGCGAGGTCGACATCGACGGCCACAGCGGGGAACTGACCGTGCGTCTGCGGGCCGAGGGCGGGACGGTGCTGTTCAGCAAGGTGCTCCAGCCGGGCCGCGTCGGGCAGTAACACCTGGTCGGAGCTGGTACGGAGATGCCGCTCGGGTGATTGTCAGTGCCGGGTCCTAACGTCGTTCCCATGACGCGATCCGTACAGGCACTCGCCTACGTCCGCCCGTCGGCCCTGGAGTCCACGGGCTCCGGCCGACTGCTCGGCCTGGAGACGGCGGGGGGTCTCACGCCCCGGGGGGCCGAGGCCCACCCCCGTTTCTTCTCCGGCTTCCTGGCCGCACCGCGGATCGCCGCGCGCGGGCTGCTCGCGGTGGCCGACGTGGCGGCGGCCCGCTACGACCAGCGGATGCGGCCGGGTTCGCTGGACCCGGTGGTGACGGGGAACGGCGACCGGCTGCGGTTCGAGTCGTTCTCCGGCTGTGGCGGGGTGTACGCGCGCCTGGACGTGCTCGACGAGGGACTCGGCGGTACGGAGACGGGGCACGGCACGACCAACGTCGACGTCAACGACCCGCTGCGCGACGCGCTGTCGCGGATGACCGGGGACGATCCGCTGCATCTGCGGGTGGGCCCCGAGGAGATGGCGGTGACCACCCTCTCCGGCTCGGTCGTGGAGAAGAGGGTCCCGCTGCCGGACCGCTGGCTGCGGGGCTTCGCGGAGGCGCAGGTCGCCTCGGCCCGGTTCGACCTGCGGGCGGAGCTGACCGGGGCGGAGGCCGTCCGGTTCCTGCGGTCCCTGCCGCGCGGCCGGTCCCAGGGGCGCGGCCCGCTGTGGATCGCGCAGTCCGGCCGGACCCTGCGTCCGACGACCCGGCCGGGAGCGGGCGCGGTGTGTCTGCCGGGGCCGGACCGGCTGGCCGCCCTGGAGCGGGTGCTGCGGCACGCGACGGGCCTCCGGGTGTACGGCCCGGTGCCGGACGGCGCCTTCGCCACGGCGAGCGCCTGGGAGGTGACGCTGCCCGGGATGCGGCTGACGCTCACGCTGTCGCCCGACCCCGCGCGGGGGTTCTCCGGCGAGGGCGGGGTCCTGGAGGCCCTCGCGACGGACGAGGCGGCGCAGGACGCCGAGCTGGTCTCGGTCCTCCTGGCCTGGGAGCCGAGGATCGACACGGCCGAACTAGCTGCGCGGGCGGGGCTCACCGTCGACCGGGTGCGCGCGGCGCTGACCCGGCTCGGTACGGCGGGCCGGGTGGGGTACGACGTGGCGGACGCGGCCTACTTCCACCGGGAGCTGCCGTACGACGCGGACCGGGCGGAGCGGCACAACCCGCGCCTGGTGAGTGCCCGCCGGCTGGTCACGGAGGGTGCGGTGGTGCTGGACGGGGACCTGGCGACGGTGGCCTCGGGTGACCGGCGCTACCGGGTGCGGGTGGCGGACGGGGTGATCGCCTGCACCTGTCAGTGGTGGGCGGACCACCGGGGGCGGCGGGGCCCGTGCAAGCACGCGCTCGCGGTCCGGATGGCCCGGCGGGGTGCGGGGGCGGCGGGACCGGTGCCGGGTACGGCTCCGGAAGTGACGCCGGAAGCGATACCGGGCGCGGCGCGATGACGGAGCGCGGGGCGCGGGGCACAGGAAGCACGACAGGCTCGGCAGGCACGACAGGCATGGCAGAAGTGCAGGGGACGGACGAGGTCATGGGGGCAGGGAGAGTCATGGGGGCGGAGGACGTCATGGGGATCGAGAAGCTGATCGAGGCCGTGCGTGAAGGCAAGGCCTTCGAGGTGCCCGAGCTGCTGAAGCCGCTGGGCGCGGCCGAGCGCAAGGTGGCCCTCGCGCGGCTGAAGGAGCTGCGTACCGGGGTGCGTTCCCTGGAGGGGATCCGCCCCAACGACGCGGTCCGGGTCCGGCGCGCGCTGTACGTGGCGGGGGCGGGCTGTCACACGGGGGCGGCAGCGGCGGCGTCCTGGCTCGGCGCCCGTGATCTGATGCCCTGGCGCTCGGAGGGGGCCGCGATGGCGCTCCGGGCGGTCGGAGACCGGACTCCGGAGTGGCTGGCGGAGGTGGCGGGCCGGCTCGCGGCCCGCCCCGCCGTGGCGGAGCAGAGCTACGGGATGATCCGGGGCCTGGTCGAGCGGTCGGGCTGCCCGACGCCCGCGACCGACGGCTACGTCCTCGCCTGGTCGCGGGAGATCGGTACCGTTCGCCGTCACGCGGAGAGGCCCGCGGGGCCGACGCTCCTGGAGCGGCTGAGGCAGGACCCGCAGTCGCCGGTGCTCCTGGTCCACGCCCTGTCGATGCCGGAGACTCCCGAGCAGCTGACCTGGGCGGTCCCGGACGACTCCCCGGAGCACTGGCCCACGGCGGTGGTGGCCCTGGCCGGTGAGGGAGTGCTCGACCGCTCCGGGGTCCTGGACGCCGCCGTCTCCCGGCTGCTGCGGGGCGGCCGGCCCCGTGACCTGAGGTTCCCCATGGAGGTGCTGCGGCTGGTCGCGCCGACCCCGGCGGAGTTCCTGGAGCGGGTCCCGGACCTCGTGGGGATGGCGGCGGACGCGCCGTCGACGGTCGCCGGATACGCGCAGGAGGCCCTGGCGGGGCTTGCGGCCGACGGGGCGCTGCCCGCCTCCGCCCTGGCCGAGATGACGAGTGCGGTGCTCTTCCGTACCGAGAAGAAGCTGGTACGGGCCCAGTTGGCCCTGGTGGGCAAGGTGCTGGCCCGGGAGCCCGGTGCGGCGGACGCGCTGCTGCCCGCCGTGGCGGAGGTCTTCGGGCAGGAGGACACCGATCTCCAGGGGCGGGCGCTGAAGCTGGTGGGCCGCCATCTGCCGGCCGCCGACCCCTCCGTACGGTGTGAACTGGCCGAGCGGGCGGGTGAGCTGAGCCCCACGCACCGGGCGGAGGCCGCCCGGCTGTTCGGGGATGCCCTGGGAGCGCCGGACCTGGGTCCGTACGAGGAGATCCTGCCGCCCCTTCCCGAGCCGCAGCCGCTCGCGCCCCCGGCGACGACGGTCGAGGAGCTGGTGGCCGAGCTGGTGGTGAAGCGCCTCTCCGATGATCCCGTGGCGTTCGAGCGGGCGCTCGACGGGCTGGTACGGCTCGCGCACCGGGACCGGGAGGCCGTGGCGGAGGCGGTACGGGACGCCTTCCCGCAGCCTCGGTGGGAGCAGCAGACCCACTACTTCACGCACGAGACCCATGGGATCCATGTCGTCCTCGCCGGGCTGCTCGGTGTGCTGAACCCGGCTCTGGTCGAATTCCGCCGGACCGCGGGACACGGCGCGGATCCCTGTCTCCACCAGGCCCTTTCGGGGGTCCTCGACGCCCGGCTGTGGGAGGCCGCCGACCTCGTCGGCACGGACTCGCTGCCGTTCCTGCTGGCCACGCCGACCGGACACACCGGGGCGATCGACCCGCTGGTGCTGGTGGAGCGGCTGCGGAAGTACCGGGACGCGGGAGTCGAGCCCGCTCCGGCCGATCTCGCACAGGCCCTGGTCCGGGTGTTGCGGGCCCATCCGACGGCGGTCCGGGCCGCCGAGGAGGCGGCGGCGCTCGAGACACCGGCCGGCCGGCGGCTCTCCGCCTGGCTGTGCCGGGAGACCGTCGGGGCGACCGTACGGTTCCTGCGCCGGGACGAGGACAAGACCCTGCACAGGCTCTGGCCGATGGACCGGATCGTGGTGGAACTCCGCGAGAGCCCCGTGGTGCGGGCGGAGTTCCCGCCCGCCTTCGAGTGGCTGGGGGGCGCCCTGGAGGCGACGCCCCGCCCCTGCCACCACTGGGTGGAGGGCCGCGCCCAGTGGCCCCCGGTGCTGCCGGCCGACCGTGAGGTGCTCGCGGCCTGTCTCCTGCCGACCCTCGCGCACGGCGTCGACGGGGACGCGCGGGGTGCGACCGAACCCCTGACGGCGCTGGCCGAGGCCGATGGCCCAGTGGGCCACGCGGTCCATGTGGTCCTGGCGTTCGGCCTCGGCTTCGGGGACGCGGACGACCGGCTGCGCGCCGTGGACGCGGTGCTCGTGCTGGCGGCGCGGGGCGATCTCGACGCCCGGCGGCTCGGCACGGAACTGGCCCGCTTGGTCGAGGACGCGTCGGTCAAGCCGAACCGGCTGGCGGACGCGGCCCGGACGGCGGCAGCGACCGGCGCCTACGGGACGGTCTGGGCGATACTCGCGGCGATGCTTCCGGAGCTGCTCGCGGCGCCGAAGCCGGTACGGGGTCTCGGCGAGGTCCTCGCGGTCGCCGCCGACTGCGTGGAGCGGTGCGGGGCGCGCGACGAGGTCGCCGGACTCGACGGGCTCGCCTCGGGAAGGGCTTCGACACAGCTGGTGGTGCAGGCCAGACGACTGCTGAGCGCACTCCGTCAGGGGGCCGGTCACCCTCTGACAGAAACGGTCTGAATCGCTCTTTAAGCCACTAGATCGGCGCTTAACCCGTCAGTCACAAAGCGTTCGTGATCACGCAACACCACTGGGTCACAGTGAGGTCATGACCGATGTGACGTCTTCGAAGAGCACCCGACGCCCCCACCACTGGCGGCACGACCTGATCGAGCTCGCCGCCCTGTTCACCGCCGTGGTGGTGGCCGACACGATCGCCAAGACCATCGCCAAGGGTCCCGACGGCCCCTACCTCCTGGTCTTCTCGGCGATCGCGCTGGCCGCCACCGCCGCCTTCCACACCTGGTGGGCACGCAGGCGCGGTCATGCCGACCATGCCCCGCCCGCCGCTCACACCGGCGGGCACTCCGCCGCCTCCCCGTCCCCTTCCGCCGGGTCCGCTGCCTCCGCGGAGAGGCCGGCGGAAGGGGAAGAGACGGAGTCCGAGGGCCCCGTCGAGACCACGCTGTGGCGGATGCGGACCACCGTCGCGGACACCCCGGGCAGCCTCGCCGCGCTGTGCACGACCCTGGCCGGACTGCGCGTGGACATCCTCACCCTCCAGACACATCCGCTCGCCGACGGCACGGTCGACGAGTTCCTGCTGCGCGCCCCCGCCGACCTCTCCGCCCAGGACCTGGCCCGCGAGACGGCGGTGGCCGGCGGCCGGAACACCTGGACCGAACGGGCCGACGCCCACGACCTCGTGGACACCCCCACCCGGGTCCTCGGCCTGGCCACCCGTACCGCCCTCGACGCCGCCGAACTGCCGCTCGCGCTGCGCCAGCTCCTCGGCCGCTGCACGCTCCACTCGGTTCCGGCCGTCTCGCTCACGGGCCGCCCCACCGGCGAGCCCGCCCCCGTCGAAGGGGTCCTGGAGGAGACGGTGATGCGGCTGCGCGACCCCGACGGCGGCACGCACATCGTGGAGCGGCCCTACCTTCCCTTCACCCCGACCGAGTTCGCCCGCGCCCGCGCCCTCGTGGAGCTCGACGCGCGGCTCGGCCCGCGCGTCCCGCGCAGCCAGGACGTACTGACCCTGCCCGAGGGCAACGAGATCACCGTCCGGCGCGCCGACCAGCGCGATCTGCGCGCCGCGCGCGCGATGCACGACCGCTGCTCGGCCCGCACCCTCGGGCTGCGCTACCACGGCCCGGTCGGCGACGCGGACCGGTACCTCGACCATCTGCTCAGTCCCCGCTTCGGCCGCACCCTCGCCGTCCAGACGACCTCCGGCCGTCTCGTCGCCCTCGGCCACCTGCTGTGGGACGGCGACGAGACGGAGGTCGCGCTGATGGTGGAGGACGACTGGCAGCGGCGCGGCATCGGCGCCGAACTCCTCGGCCGGCTCGTGGCCATGGCCGAGGAGGCCGGCTGCGCGAGCGTGTACGCCGTCACCCAGTCGTCCAACACCGGGATGGTGGCCGCGATGCGCGCCCTCAACCTGCCCCTCGACTACCAGATCGAGGAAGGCACGCTGGTGATCACCGCCCGGCTGGCCCCGGCACCTCGGCCGACCGGCCGGCCGCGGCAGGAGCAGCGGAACCGGTAGCGGCGGCGGAAGCGGAGGCCACGGCAAGGGGCTGCTCGGAAGGTGAACAGCTGAGTGCCTGCGTGAGGTCCCGCCACAGGTCCTCGACGTCCTCCAGTCCGACCGACATCCGCAGCAGCCGGTCGCTGACGCCCGCCGAGCGCCGGTCCCCCTCGGCCACGATCCGGTGGCTGATGGAGGCCGGGTGCTGGATCAGGGTGTCGACGCTGCCGAGGCTGACCGCCGGGGTGATCAGCCGGACTCCGGCGATGACGTCGTGCGGGTCGCCGTACACCTCGAAGGCGATCATCGCGCCGCCGATCCGCGGGTAGTGGACCCGCGCGATCCGGGGGTCGGTGGCGAGCCGCCGTACGAGCTCCGCCGCCGTGGCCGACGCCGCCCTGACCCGTAC
This sequence comes from Streptomyces sp. NPDC001728, assembly GCF_040297565.1. Classification (NCBI taxonomy): domain Bacteria; kingdom Bacillati; phylum Actinomycetota; class Actinomycetes; order Kitasatosporales; family Streptomycetaceae; genus Streptomyces; species Streptomyces sp. NPDC001728. The sequence continues at coordinate 105,985 of NZ_JBEOZK010000025.1, read as the reverse complement.
CGGCAGGGTCGAGAGACCGCGCAGCAGCAGATAGCCGGCGAGCGGGTGCAGCACCCCGCCGGTGGCGAAGCGGACCTGCCGCAGGGTGCGGGCGAACTCCTCGTCGCAGGCGACGATCCCGCCCATGACGTCCCCGTGCCCGCCGAGGTACTTGGTCGCGCTGTGCAGCACGATCCGGGCACCCTGCTCGACCGGCCGCTGGAGCACCGGGGTGGCGAAGGTGTTGTCGACCAGGAGCGGCACGGAGCCGCAGGAGTGCGCCAGGGCGCGGATGTCCGCCTCGGCGAGGGTCGGGTTGGCGGGCGACTCGACCATCACCAGGCCGGTGTCGGGCCGGATCGCGTCCGCGATGCCCGCCGGATCGGTCCAGGTCACCTCGGTGCCGAGCAGCCCGGCGTCGAGCAGGTGGTCGCTGCACCCGTACAGGGGGCGGACCGCGACGACATGGCGCAGTCCCTGGCTCGCCCGTGCGAGCAGGACGGCGGTGAGGGCGGCCATGCCGCTGGCGAAGGCGACGGCGGCCTCGGTGCCTTCGAGGCGGGCGAGGGCTTCCTCGAAGCGGGCGACGGTGGGGTTGTCGAGGCGGGCGTAGACGGGCGGCCCGTCGAGCCGCGCGCCGGTGGTGGCGAACTCGTCGATGCGGGCGGCCTCGGCCCGGGCGTCGTACGAGGGGTAGGTGGTGGACAGGTCGAGCGGCGGGGCGTGCAGCCCGAGCGAGGCGAGGTCTTCGCGGCCGGCGTGCACGGCTTCGGTGGCGAGGGCCCTCGGGGTGGCCGAGGGGCCGTAGTCCATGGCGTCCATGGCGGCACTGTGAACGGATACCGGGAAGTAGGGGGGAAAGCCCGTGCTACGTTCGCCGAATGGCTGATTCTGTCGTACTGGACGCGGTCGATCTGCACATTCTTCGCCTCCTGCAGAACGACGCCCGGACCACCTACCGGGAACTCGCCGCCGAGGTCGGGGTGGCCCCCTCGACCTGCCTGGACCGGGTCGCACGGCTGCGGCGCACGGGTGTGATCCTCGGACATCAGCTACGACTGGATCCGGCCAAACTCGGCCGTGGACTGGAAGCGCTGCTCCTCGTCCAGGTCCGCCCGCACCGGCGGGAACTGATCGGCCCGTTCGTCGACCGGATCCGCGCCCTCCCGGAGTCCCGGGCCCTCTTCCATCTGACGGGGCCAGACGACTACTTGGTGCACGTGGCCGTGGCGGACCCCTCCGACCTGCAACGACTCGTGCTCGACGAGTTCACGTCGCGCCGCGAGGTGGCCCGTGTGGAGACCCGGCTGATCTTCCAGCAGTGGGAGTGCGGGCCGCTTCTGCCGCCCTCGGCGGGCCCTTCCTTGTCAGCCGACTGAGGCCGGACGAGGGTGACGCGGGCCCGCCGGAGGCGCCAGGATGACCCCCATGCCAGAGACTTCCAGCAGCCCGCTGCCCCGCCAGGTCGCCGACGACCACGTCGACGCACTCATCGCCCTCGACCCGATCACCGGTACGTACCTGGGAGTCAAGGAGAGCGCCGGACTGCTGCCCGACTTCTCGCCGGCCGGCCAGCGGGCGGTGGCCGACCTCGCCGGCCGTACGCTCGCCCGGCTCGACGAGGCGGAACGCGCCCCGGGCGCGGACGTCCCGGCGGAACGCCGCTGCGCCCGGCTGCTGCGGGAGCGTCTGACGGCCGAACTCGCCGTGCACGAGGCCGAGGAGGCCCTCTGCGCGGTCAGCAACATGCGCTCGCCCGCGCACAGCGTCCGCATCGTCTTCACCGTCATGCCGACGGAGACCGAGGAGGACTGGACGGCGGTGGCGTCCCGGCTCCGGGCGGTCCCGGCCGCCCTCGATGGCTACCGTGCCTCGCTCGCGCTGGGGCTCGAGCGCAAGCTGTTCGGCGGGCCGCGCGCGACCGCCACCTTCGTCGACCAGCTCACCGAGTGGGCGGGTGCCGGGGACGGAAGGCCGGGCTGGTTCGAGGAGTTCGCGGCCACGGGCCCCGCGGATCTGCCGGAGGATCTGCGCGCCGGGCTGGTGAAGGCCGGCCGGGAGGCGACCGAGGCGGTCACGGCGCTGCGGGACTGGATGCGGGACGTGTACGCCCCCGCCGTCGCCGACGCGCCGGACACGGTGGGCCGCGAGCGGTACCAGCGGTGGACCCGCTACTTCAACGGCACGGAACTCGACCTCGACCAGGCGTACGCGTACGGCTGGACCGAGTACCACCGGCTGCTCGGCGAGATGCGGACCGAGGCCGAGCGCATCCTGCCCGGCGCCGGCCCCTGGGAGGCGCTGGCCCATCTCGACGAGCACGGCGCGCACATCGAGGGCGTGGAGGAGGTGCGGGTCTGGCTCCAGAAGCTGATGGACGAGGCCGTCGAGGCGCTCGACGGCACCCACTTCGAACTGGCCGAGCGCGTACGGCGGGTGGAGTCGCGGATCGCCCCGCCCGGCGGCGCCGCGGCCCCGTACTACACCGGTCCGTCCGAGGACTTCTCGCGCCCCGGCCGCACCTGGCTGCCGGTGGACGGCACCACGCGCTTCCCCGAGTACGACCTGGTGTCGACCTGGTACCACGAGGGCGTTCCGGGCCACCACCTCCAGATCGCGCAGTGGGTGCACGTCGCCGACCGGCTCTCCCGCTACCAGGCGACGATCGGCAAGGTCAGCGCGAACATGGAGGGCTGGGCGCTCTACGCGGAGCGTCTGATGGACGAACTCGGCTTCCTGCCGGACGCCGAGCGGCGCCTCGGTTACCTCGACGGCCAGATGATGCGCGCGTGCCGGGTGATCGTGGACATCGGCATGCACCTCGGCCTGGAGATCCCGGCGGACTCGCCGTTCCACCCGGGCGAGCGGTGGACCCCGGAGCTGGCGCAGGAGTTCTTCCAGCGGCACAGCAGCCGTCCGCCGTCGTTCGTGGAGAGCGAGATGACCCGGTATCTGTCGGTGCCGGGGCAGGCCATCGGCTACAAGCTGGGCGAGCGCGCCTGGCTGCTCGGCCGGGCCAACGCGCGGGCCGCGCACGGGGAGGCCTTCGACGCGAAGGCCTGGCACATGGCGGCGCTCTCGCTGGGCCCGCTGGGCCTCGACGACCTGGTCGAGGAGCTTTCCCGGCTCTGAGGACGTGTCCGGCGGGATTCCCGGCCGATCAGTTGATCGGCCGGGGATTCCCCTGCTATTCCTGCTGCATGACCAGCGAGTACACCCCCGACGCCACCGACTGGCGCATCCTCGAAGCCCTCCAGTCCGAGGGCCGCGCCAGCTTCGCCGACCTGGCCCGCACGGTGTCGATGTCGCCGTCCGCCGTGACCGAGCGGGTGCGGCGCCTCGAAGAGGCCGGGGTGATCGCCGGATACACGGCGATCGTCGACCAGGACCGGCTGGGGCTCCCGATCCTCTCCTTCGTACGGCTCCGCTATCCGCACGGCAACTACAAGCCGTTCCACGACCTGATCGACACCACGCCCGAAGTCCTCGAGGCGCACCACGTCACCGGTGACGACTGCTTCGTGCTGAAGGTCGCGGCGCGCTCGATGAGGCACCTGGAGGAGATCACGGGGAAGATCGCCACGCTCGGCGCGGTGACGACCAGTGTGGTCTACTCGTCGCCGCTGCCCCGGCGGTCGCTGAGCCGCTGAGCGTTTCCCCGGCGGGCCCTCAGCCCCCGAGGTCCGCGCCGCCGGTCCGCAGCCGCACCGCCGAGCCCTGCCGTCCCTTGACGACCTCCAGCTGGGCCGGGATACGGCGGCGCAGGTCACCGACGTGGCTGACGATGCCGACGCTTCGGTCGCGCTCGCGCAGCGAGTCGAGGACGTCGAGGACCTCGTCGAGGGTCTGCTCGTCGAGACTTCCGAAGCCCTCGTCGATGAAGAGGGTGTCGAGCCGGATGCCGCCGGCCTCCTCGGTGACCACGTCGGCGAGGCCGAGGGCGAGGGCGAGCGAGGCGAAGAAGGTCTCGCCGCCGGAGAGGGTCGCGGTGTCGCGTTCGTTGCCGGTCCAGGCGTCGACGACGTGCAGACCGAGACCGGCCCGCTTGCCGCCCGCGCGCGCGTCGGAGTGGACCAGGGTGTAACGGCCCGCGGACATCCGCTGGAGGCGGGCGGTCGCGGCGGCGGCGACCTGTTCGAGACGGGCCGCCAGGACGTACGACTCCAGGCGCATCCGGCGCTCGTTCTCGGCGGAGGTACCCGCGGTGAGGGCGGCGAGCCGGGCGACTCGGTCGTACTCCTCGCGCAGCGGCCCGAGGCGGCGGACCTCGGTCACCGCCTGGCGGGAGAGACCGCCGAGGCCGGTGACGCGTTCGCGGGCGGCGGACAGCACGGAATCGGCCTCGCGGAGCGCGCGTTCGGCCGCGGTGTGGGCGGCAGCGGCGGCCCCGGGGTCGGCGGGCGGCAGGCCGGCGGCGACCGCGGTGCCGGGCTCGGCGAGCCGGTCGGCGACCGCCGCCGCCTCGGCCTGCCAGGCGTCCACGCGCCGCTGGTGGTCGCGGCGCTCGCCCTCGCGCAGGAGGGCGGCTGCGGCCTCGGCCGGGGTGGTGAACCCCGCGCGGTAGGCGGCGTCGGCGAGCCGGTCGTCGGCCTCCTTGAGGCGCTGGGCGGCGAGTTCGGCGTCGCGTACGGCTCCGGTGGCGTCGACCAGGAGGGCGATCCGCCGTTCCAGCCGGGTGGCGTGCTCGGCGGCGCTGGCGAACGCCCCGCGCCCCCGGGCGAGTTCCTCCTCCAGTGCGGCCATCTCACCGTCGAGGGCCTCGCGCCGCGAGGTGCGGGCGGCGACCCGGCGTTCGGCCTCCCGCTGCGCGCCGACCCGCCCCTCGTACTCCCGCTCGGCGCGTGCGAGCGCCTCCCGCGCGCTGTGGGTCTGCGCGGCGAGCGCGTGCGCGTCGGCATGACGGCCACTCAACTCCTCGACCTCGCGGGCGAGTTCGTCGACACCGGGTTCGGTCGTGCGCGCGCCGTCCTCCTCGGCCGGGCCGCCCGCCAGGACCTCGGCGCGCGCCGTGGCCCAGGACTCGCGGACGACGGCGAGTTCGCTCTCGGCGGCCGTACGGGTCTCGTCGGCGCGGGCGTAGACCGCGTAGGCGGACTCCTCGGCGGCCCGGTCGACATGGTCGGCGGTGGTGCGGGCGGGAGCCGGGTGGGCGGTGGAGCCGCAGACCTGGCAGGGGTCGCCCGGGGCGAGGGTGATCGCGAGTTCGGCGGCGATGCCCTCCAGACGGCGGGACTTGACGTCCAGCCAGTTCTCGTGGGCGGCGTTCCGCTGCTCCCGGGCCTCCGTGAGGCGCGCCTCGGCGGACCGTGTGTCCCTCGCGAGGGTGTCCCGGCGGCGGGCGGCGGCGAGCCTGCGCCGGGCGGGCTCCAGGCGGCCCGCGAGGTGCTCGGCGCGGGCGGCGGCGTCCCGCGCGGCCTCGACGCGCTCGCCGAGCGCGGTGCGGCGCTGCTCCCAGCCCGCGAGCCAGTGGGCCGCGTCCTGGAGGGCGGCGTCGTCGGCGCGCGCCTCGCGCGTGAGGTGGTCGCGCTCCTCGGCGATCACGGCGGCGCGGCGCTCGGCGCGGCGGGCCGATTCGAGCCCGCCGAGTTCCTCGCGCAGCCGGTGTTCGAGGGCGGTCAGCTGCTCGGCCCCGGCCTCGGCCAGGTCGGGGTGCAGCAGGGCGCGGGCGCGGTCCCTGGCCGAGTGCGCGGCGGCGTGCGCCTGGTCGGCCTCCTGGCGCATTCCCAGCGCGGGGGCCACCCGGTCCGCTCTGAGGCTGCGGTCGAGGGCGGCCTGGAGGTGGTCGCGCTCCGGGGCGTGCGCGGTGAGCCGCTCCTGACGGCGGACGGCGTCGGCGTGCCGTTCCTGGCGGGCGGCGAGGTCGTTCTCGGCGTCGAGCGCGGCGCGCGCCGCGCCCTGGCGGGCCTCGGCCGCGTCGAGCCGCACGCGCGCGATGTCCAGGGCCTCGCGGGCCTCCGTACGGGCGACGGCGGCCCAGCTGAGGACCCCGTCGGCGAGCCCGGGGTCACCGGGTCGCCCCTCCACGGACGTACGGGAGATGCCGAGGCCGCCGGCCGCCTGACCCATGCGGTGGGCGAGGGCGAGCAGCCGCTCGTCCCCGTCCTCCACCTGCTGCTGGGCGGAGCGCCGCAGTTCGGCGAGGCGCTCCTCGACGGCGGCGAAGCGCCGGGTGTCGAAGAGGCGGCCCAGGAGGCGGCCCCGGGCCTCTGCGTCGGCGCGCAGGAAGCGTGCGAAGTCGCCCTGCGGGAGGAGGACGACCTGACAGAACTGGTCGCGGCTCATGCCGACGAGCTGGGTGATCTCCTCGCCCACCTCCTGGTGGGAGCGGCTGAGGCCGGTCCACGCGCGCGTGGCGGGGTCGTACGCGCGCAGCCAGGTCTGGGCCTTCTCGGTGGTGAAGCCGCCGCCGCGCTTCTTGGGGCGCTGCTGGGCCGGGCGCCGGGTGATCTCCAGGCGCCGGTCCCCCACGGTCAGTTCGAGGACGATCTCGGTGGTCGTGCCGACGGGCGCGTGGTCGCTGCGCAGGGACGCCCCGGGGGTCTGGCGGACGCCGGGCACGCTCCCGTACAGGGCGAAGCAGACGGCGTCCAGGACGGAGGTCTTGCCGGCGCCGGTCGGCCCGTGGAGCAGGAACAGCCCGGCGGAGGACAGGGAGTCGAAGTCCACGGTCTGCGTGCCGCCGAAGGGGCCGAACGCGGTGATCTCCAGGCGGTGCAGCCTCACCAGTCCCCCTCGCGCTCGGCCGTGTCGACCCGTACGTCGTCGAAGGCGCCGTACAGCAAGGTCCGTTCGGCGCCGTCGAGGCTCGCGCCGCCGCGCACATGGGCCACGAAGTCCTCCGCGATCTGCTGGTCGGTGCGGTCCCGGAGCCGGGAGGCGTAGGAGGCACCGGGGGTGTCGTCGGTGCGCTCCGGATCGAAGACCAGGTGAAGGGTGTGCGGGAAGCGCTCGGCGAGCCGGGCCATCGGCTCGGCGGGGCGTACGGGGTCGGTGAGCGTGGCCTCGACCCAGGAGTCCTCGTGGGGGGCGAGCGCCGGGTCGGCGAGGAGGTCGTCGAGGTGGCCCCGGATCCGGGCGAGGGGGCGCGGTACGGGGCAGTCGAGGCGTTCGGCACCGATGAGCGCGCCTGTGACGTCACCGTCGGGGGCTTCGGGGCCGTCGTTCGGGCCGAGGTCGATGAGCCACATGGTCTTGCGGTGGTCGGTCTCGGAGAAGGAGTACGCGAGCGGGGAGCCGGAGTAGCGCACGCGCGGGGTGAGGGTCTGGCTGCCGTGCAGGTGGCCGAGCGCGACGTAGTCGACGCCGTCGAAGACATCGGTGGGGACGGCGGCGACCCCGCCGACGGTGATGTCCCGCTCGCTGTCGCTGGCCGCTCCGCCGGCCACGAAGGCATGGGCGAGGACGACGGAGCGGGTGCCCTGGGGCCGGGCGGCGAGGTCGGCGCGGACCCGGTCCATGGCGGCGGCGAGCACGGCCTCGTGACCGGCCTTCGGTGCGCCGAGCTGTTCGCGCACGAGGGCCGGTTCGAGGTAGGGCAGGCCGTAGACGGCGACGTCGCCGTGCGCGTCGGTGAGGACGACGGGGGTGCCGATGCCGGCCGGGTCGGTACGGAGGTGGATCCCGGCCCGTCCGATGAGTCCGGCGCCGACGCCGAGGCGGCGGGCTGAGTCGTGGTTGCCGGAGATCATGACGGTGGGCACACCGGCCTCGGCGAGGCGGTGCAGCGCGGTGTCGAAGAGTTCGACGGCGGGCAGCGGGGGCACGGCCCGGTCGTAGACGTCGCCGGCGACGAGCACGGCGTCGACCTCGTGCTCGTGGACGGTGGCCACGAGGTGGTCGAGGAAGGCGGCCTGGGCGTCGAGGAGGCCGACCCGGTGGAAGGACCGGCCGAGGTGCCAGTCGGAGGTGTGCAGGAGCCTCACGATGCCGTCCCACCCCGCATGTGCGTCGCTCCTCGCCGCCGGTACCCGTCGTGTGCGCCCTCCACGCTATCCCGCCGGGGCGTGTGGTCGGGGCCGCACGGGGAGGGAGGGCCGGGGGTACGGGGCGGGCGGCGCCGGACGGTGTCGAGGGTCACGCCGCCGGGGGGCGACGGGGCTGCGGCGTCCTGCGTCCGGCGATCGGCGCTTCGTGACCGTCACGCGTCCCCGTATGCCTCGCCGCCGAGTTCGAGCGACGCCGCTCCCGCGGTGGCGTCCGCGAGCCAGGCTCGGAAGGCGGGGATGTCGGCGTCCGGGAGGCCGATCTCGATCGTGACCTCCTCGGCGTACCGCACGTCACGGACGGCCCGCCCCGTCGCCCGGAGGTCGTTCTCCAGCTTGCCCGCGCGCTGGTGGTCGACGGTGACGGTGGCGAGCCGGAAGCGCTGCCGGGTCACCGTGCCGAGCGCGTCGATCGCCTCGCCGACGACACCGCCGTAGGCGCGGATGAGGCCGCCCGCGCCGAGTTTCACACCGCCGTAGTACCGGGTGACGACGGCCACGACGTACCGCATCTCGCGGCGCAGGAGCATCTGGAGCATGGGGACGCCCGCCGTGCCTCCGGGCTCCCCGTCGTCGCTCGCCTTCTGGACGGAGGCGTCGGCACCGAGGACGTACGCGAAGCAGTTGTGGGTGGCGGTCGGGTGCTCCTTGCGGACGCGCGCGACGAACTCCTGCGCCTCCCGCTCGTCGGCGACGGGCGCGAGCGCGCAGAGGAAGCGCGAGCGGTTGATCTCGGTCTCGTGCACGCCCTCACGGGCCGGTGTCCGGTACTGCTCCTGCATCCGACCAGCCTACGTTCCGCGGGAGCCGGTGATCTCCGGTGGTCTCGGCAGGCCTGCCTCGGACCGGACCCGAAGAGCCCCGGTGGTCTCGGCAAGCCTGCTTCGGACCGGACCCGAAGAGCCCCGGTGGTCTCAGCAAGCCTGCTTCGGACCGGACCCGAAGAGCCCCGGTGGTCTCGGCAGGCCTGCCTCGGGCCGGACCCGGCGGACGCGACTGACCCGCTCTCCACCGGCCCCGGTGATCCCGGGCGGGCGCCCCAGGCCTACGTTCCGTCGGCCTCGTTCTCCCCGGCCGCCGGTTCGGGTGGGGTCCCGAGCCCCGCGTACGGCAGGGCGCGCAGCGCCAGCGCCCAGCCTAGGCGGGCCTCGCCGGACTCGCTGGAGCGGCCGGTGAGCTCGGCGACGCGGCCGATGCGGTTGAGCACGGTGTTGCGGTGGCAGTACAGCTGCTCGGCGGCGCGGGAGGCCGAACAGCCGTGTTCGAGCCAGACCCGGAGCGTGGTGAGGAGCGCGGCCCGCTCGCCGCCGGTCGCGAGCACCGGACCGAGGTGGACGGTGACGATCCGTTCGGCGATGTCGGTGCGAGCGCTCAGCAGCACCTGGGCGAGCCGGTCGTCAAAAACCGCGACCTCGCCGCTGCCGGCCGGGAGGGTACGGAGGGTCTGTTCGGCCAGCCGCAGGGCGCGCCCGGCCTGGGAGAGGCGCTCGAACTCCGGGGAGACCCCGGCGGTGGCCCCGGTCCGCTCGCGCAGCGCGGCGAGCAACGCGCGCGTGGCCGGGTCCGCCGGGTCGCAAACCCCGCCGGGTCCGACCGCCGACGACCGGCCGGCGGGCGCGTCGCGGCGGGGCAGCCGCACGATGCCGGCGTACCGGCCGGAGCGCGGGCGCCAGAAGGACCACATGCCCTGTGTCTCCAGGACGGGCGCGGGGTGGGGCGGTGCGGCCGGGTCCTGGGCGGCGACCACGACGACGTACCGGTCGGACGCGGGGACGCCGAGCGCGGCGGCGGCGGCCGAGGCGACGGCCGGGTCGTCGGCGCGGCCGTCGAGCAGCGCTTCGAAGAGGGCGACGCGCCGGGTGTCCTGGCGGCTCTGGAGTTCCAGTTGGGCGAGCCGGTAGGCGTCGGCCATCGCGACGGAGTAGCGGTCGATGGTCTCCCAGACGCCGCCGGCCATGTCCAGCTCGATGTCCCGGCTGTCGGACCCGCGCTCCGCGCGGACGCGCAGGTGCTCGGCCATGACCTGCCAGAGGATCCGGCCACCGCGCCGGTAGGCCTGGAGGACGGTGTCGAGGGGTACGCCCTGCTCGGCACGGCGGCGGCCGGTCTCGCGGGCCGCCCACTCGAAGTCGCCGCCGGTCGCTTCGAGGCCGCCGAAGTCCTCCAGGGCGCGCAGCAGGTTGTCGCGGCAGATCGCCCAGAGGTCGTCGCGGGTGACGGGGGCCCCGGAGGCGTACGTACCGGAGTGGGCGTGGATGTCGGCGACGGCGCGGTCCGTGAGCCGGTCGATGTCGGCGAGGATCGCGGTGGCGAGGGTGCGCCGGAGGGCGCCGGAGCCACCGGCACCGCCGAGGGGGGTGTGGCTTCCGCCGGAGCGCGCGCCCGCGCGTGTCGTGGGCGTGGGGGTTCCACCGGAGCGCGCCGTAGCCCGCTCCATGGGGCCGTCGTCCGGGCGGGTCGCCGCGGACTCTCCCGGTGCGGCCGAGCTGTGCGTCATGGCTCGCACCGTAACTCCGGGATTTGGCGAATGCCACGGGTCGGACGCGACGGTGGGGCCGCTGCCCAGCTCGGCGGGCCACATGGTGGGCAGCTGCACATGGCTTCCGGGCGGTGTCACGACGGATTCTGTGCCGTGTCAGCCGTTCGACACCCCGTCGTCAACAGAGTTGTCGACTCCGGCCTTCTGGAGCGTGCCATGTCACTGAGCGTCGCCGGCGTGCTGGGCGAGTCCGCCCGCCACTTCCCCGACCGGATCGCGGTCGTCGAGGGGGCGACCCGGCTCACCTACGGGGAGCTGTGGACGGAGGCGCTGCGGTGTGCGGCCGGGCTGCGCGAGGCGGGGGTGCGGCCGGGCGACCGGCTGGCGGTGCTGCTGCCGAACACGGCGGAGTTCCTCCGCGTGTACTACGGGGCGCTCGCCGCCGGCGCGACCGTGGTGCCGGTGCACGCGCTGCTCGTCGCGGAGGAGGTGCGGTACGTCCTCGAGCACAGCGGCGCGGTGGGGATCGTGAGCGGCGGCCCGCTGTGGGCGGTGGCCGACGAGGCGGCGCGGGCCGCCGGGGTGCGCGCGTTCCAGGGCGCGCCGTCGGCGGCGGAGCCGCTGGCCGCGCCGGAGCCCGCGGAGCCCGCGGACCCGGCGGTGATCCTCTACACGAGCGGCACCACGGGCCGTCCGAAGGGGGCGCTGCTCACCCATCTCAACATCGTCATGAACGCGGCCGTGACCTCGCAGGACCTCCTCGGTCTCGGCGCCGGGGACGTGGTCCTCGGCTGTCTGCCGCTCTTCCACAGCTACGGCCAGACCTGCGCGATGAACGGGACGCTCCGCCAGGGCGCGACTCTGGTGCTCATGCCCCGGTTCAGCGGCCCGGCCGCGCTGCGCGTGCTGGCCGACGAGGGCGTGACGGTCTTCATGGGCGTGCCGACGATGTACCACGCGCTGGTGGAGGCGGCAGCCGGTTCCGAGCTGCGTCCCGAGGCCCTGCGCGCCGCCGTCTCGGGCGGTGCGGCGCTGCCGGTCGCCGTCCTCGAGCGCTTCGAGGAGACCTTCCGCGCGCAGGTCCTCGAGGGGTACGGACTGACGGAGACCTCGCCGGTCGCCACCTTCAACCAGCCGCATCTGGGCCGGCGCCCTGGCACCGTCGGGCACCCGGTGTGGGGCGTCGAGGTGGGCATCGCGGACGCGGCCGTCGACCGGGAGATCGTGCCGCTCGCGGACGGGGAGGTCGGGGAGGTCGTGGTGCGCGGGCACAACGTCTTCGCCGGGTACCTGAACGACCCGGAGGCGACGGCGGCGGCGGTCGTGGACGGCTGGTTCCGTACGGGTGACCTGGGCGTACGTGACGAGGACGGCTTCCTGCGGATCGTCGACCGCAAGAAGGACCTGGTCATCCGGAGCGGCTTCAACATCTACCCGCGCGAGGTCGAGGAGGTGCTCGTACGCCACCCTTCGGTCTCGGAGGTCGCGGTGATCGGCGTCCCCGACGAGGCGAAGGGCGAGGAGGTGTGCGCGGTGGTGGTACGCAGGGAGGGCGCGGCCCCGCTGTCCGAGGAGGAGCTCGTGGACTGGTCGCGGGAGCGCCTCGGGCGCCACAAGTACCCCCGGATCGTGCGCTTCGTCGAGGAACTGCCGCTGGGCCCGACGGGCAAGGTCCTCAAGCGCGCGCTGGTGGGGAACGCGTAGTCACGGAGTCGGGCCAGGCGCGCGCGTGGCCCGGGAAGACCCCGGCCGGGAGAATCCGGTCGGTGGGGAGCGACCGGCGGGGCGGTCGGGGAGAAGGGGTTGCGGCGATGTCGGAGAGCGGTGGGCTCGGTCCTGAGGTCCGGACGCGGGACGGGGCCCTGCGGGGCTCCCTGAAAGACGGGGTGGCCGCCTTCCTCGGTGTGCCGTATGCGCGGGCGCCCGTGGGCCCGCTGCGGTTCCGGGCGCCGGAGCCGGCCGAGCCGTGGGACGGGATCCGGGAGGCCACCGCCTTCGGCCCGACGGCGCCGAAGCGCCCGTACGCCCCGCCGCTCGACGCCCTCCTGCCGGACCCGGAGGTCGCGGGCGAGGCCTGCCTCAACCTGAACGTCTGGGCGCCGTGGCCTACGGCCGGGGGCGCGGAGCCGCGCGACGACGGTGGCCGGGGTGACCTCGTGAGTCCCGCCCGCCGGCCCGTCATGGTCTGGATCCACGGCGGTTCCCTCGTCCACGGTTCCTCCGCGGTCCCCGTCTACGACGGCACCGCCTTCGCCCGGGACGGGGTGGTGCTCGTCTCCGTCAACTACCGGCTCGGCATGGAGGGTTTCGGGGTGCTCCCGGACGCCCCGGCCAATCTCGGTCTCCGCGACCAGATCGCCGCGCTCGGCTGGGTCCGGGACAACATCGGGGCCTTCGGCGGGGACCCGGAGCGGGTGACGGTGTTCGGCGAGTCGGCGGGCGCGATCTCGATCGCCGCGCTGCTGGCCTCGCCGCTCGCCGAGGGCCTCTTCCGGCGGGCGGTCGTGCAGAGCGGGGCGCCGATGGCCCTGCCGCTCGCCGAGGCCCGCCGGACCACCGAGGCGGTGGCCGCGCGGCTCAAGGTGCCGGCCACGGCGGAGGCCATCGCGCGCGTGGACCGGGACAGGCTGCTGGCCGCGCAGACGGAGGTGACCGGCAAGGGGTCGCCGCTGTCCGGCGGGAAGTCCTTCCAGATCGCCGTCGACGGAGAGGTCGTCCCCCGCGACCCGGCGCGGGCGCTCGCGGACGGGGCCTCCGCGGACGTGGACCTGCTGATGGGCACGACCACCGAGGAGTACCGGCTGTGGTTCGTGCCGAGCGGGGTCACGGACCGGGTGGGCCCCTGGGTCCAGCGGCTGCTGCTGTGGAAGGCGAAGGTGCCGTCGGGCACGGCCCGGGTGTACCGCGCGGGGCGTCCGCGGGAGAAGCCGGGCGAGGTGCTCGGCGCACTGGCCACGGACAAGCTGCTGCGCATCCCGCTGAACCGGCTCGCGGACGCCCGGCTCCGTACCGGCGCTCCCGGCGGAACGTATCTGTACGAGTTCGGCTGGCGCTCCCCCGTCCTGGACCTCGGCGCCTGTCACGCGCTCGAACTCGGCTTCGTCTTCGCCACGCTCGGCCTGCCGGAGACGCGCGCCCTGACGGGCCCGGACGCGCCCGGGGAGCTGGCGTCGGCGATGCACGCGGCCTGGGTGGCGTTCGCCTCGACCGGCGACCCGGGCTGGCGCGGGTGGGACGCGGCGCGGCCGGTGATGACCTTCGGTCCGGGTCTTCCGTCCCTGGTGGAGGGCCCGCGGGAGGCCGAAAGGCTCGCCTGGGAGGTATGAGGCCGGGGTGGGAATCAGGGCGGGGGGCGGCTCGTTGACCGGAGTGGACGAGCCGCGCCGAGGAAAGGCAGCACCAGCGATGAGCGTCGACATCACGACCACGGGGACCGGCGGGAACACGGGGAGCGACGATCCGGCCGGCTACTCCGCTGCGGAGGCGGTACGGCGGATCCTGACGTCCACGGGCGACATCTGGGCGGTGGTGGGCCTCTCGTCGAACACCGCGCGCGCGGCGTACGGCGTGGCGGCCGTCCTCCAGCGCTTCGGGAAGCGGATCGTGCCGGTCCACCCGAAGGCGGAGACGGTCCACGGCGAGCGGGGTTACGCGACCCTCGCCGACATCCCGTTCCCGGTGGACGTCGTCGACGTGTTCGTGAACGCCGAGCAGGCGGGGGCGGTCGCCGACGAGGCGGTCGCGATCGGGGCCAAGGCTGTCTGGTTCCAGCTGGACGTCATCGACGAGGCCGCCTTCGAGCGCACCCGCGCGGCGGGCCTGGACATGGTCATGGACCGCTGCCCCGCCATCGAGATCCCGCGCCTGGGCTGAGCCGGTGCGGGCCGCCGTGGCAGCTCCCGCGTCCCGGTCGGCGGTGTTCAGCCGACCGGGACGCCCAGGCCCTCCAGGACGACCGCGCCCGGCAGTTGGGCGAAGGCCTTACCCGGGAGGATGAGCTTGCCGCGGCGGCGCCCGCTGCCGATCAGGACCCAGTCGGTGTCGACGACGGCGGCGTCCACGAGGAGCGGCCAGGAGTCCGGGAGCCCGATCGGCGTGATGCCGCCGTACTCCATGCCGGTCTCGCCGGTCGCGATGTCCATCGGGGCGAACGAGGCCTTGCGCGCGCCGAGACGCTTGCGTACGACCCCGTTGACGTCGACCCGCGTCGCCGACTTCACGACGCACGCCGCCAGGGTGGTGGTCTCGCCGCGCCTGCCCGCGACGACCACGCAGTTCGCGGACGCGTCCAGCAGTTCGGAGCCGTGGTGCTCGACGAACGCGGCGGTGTCGGCGATGGCCGGGTCGGTGTCCACGTACAGCAGCTGATCGGCCGGTACGGGGCCGGTCCAGAGGCGGACGGCGGCGGCGACGGGCCCGGTCAGCAGGTCGAGGCGGTCGGGGGCGGGCCGGGCGTCGTCGAAGGCTCCGATGGGTGCGCGCATGCGCGTCACGCTAGCAACGCCGCCCCGCGCCCGGGTGGTCGTCTCAGCGTACGGGCGGGATGGAGACGGCCATCGTCATCTCGGCGGGGTCGGCTCCGTCGTTGCGGTAGGCGTGCGTCGTGTTGGCCTCGAAGACGGCGGACGTGCCCGCGGGCAGGGTGTGTTCCTCGCCGTCCACGACGAGGGTGAGGACGCCGGCGGTCACGCTCAGGAGTTCGACCGTGCCGTCGGGATGCGGGTCGGAGGCGCTGCCGTCGCCCGGCATGAGCCTCCAGGACCACAGCTCCAGGGGGCCGCGGGCCTCGGTGCCGACGAGCAGGGTGGTGTGGCTGCCGGTGGAGGTGGACCACATGCGGACGGCCTGGTCCGGCGGGACGAGCCGGACCTGGGGGCCCTGCTCGTAGTCGAGGAGGGTCGTGATGGAGACGCCGAGGGCGTCGGCCAGCTTCACGGTGGTGCCGACGCTGGGGTTCGTGCGGGCCTGTTCGATCTGGATGATCATGCCGCGGCTGACGCCCGACCTCGCGGCGAGGGCGTCCAGGGTGAGTCCCCGCTCCTTGCGCCAGCGCTTCAGGTTCCGGGCGAGCGACTGCGTGAGCTGGTCGAGGTCCGACACATTCCGTCCAATATTTTGGATGACAGAGTTCAATACAGTGAACTACGGTGAGGTGTACCCCATGGTTCACTGCACTGTACTGCCGTCCGTCACCGCGAGGCCTCATGACCGCCCTGTTCGCCCTGGCCACCAGCCTGCTGTGGGGCCTCGCCGACTTCGGCGGCGGTCTGCTGACCCGCCGCATCCCCGCACTCACCGTCGTCGTGGCCTCCCAGGCCCTCGCCGTCCTCGTCCTCGGCGCCGTCATCCTCACGACCGGCGCCTGGACCGAGGCCGGCCCCCAGCTCTGGTACGCGGTCGCGGCGGGCGTCGTGGGCCCGGCGGCCATGCTCGCCTTCTACAAGGCGCTCGCGCTCGGCCCCATGGGAGTGGTCTCCCCGCTCGGCTCACTCGGCGTGGTCGTCCCCGTCTCGGTGGGGCTGCTCGTCGGTGACCGGCCGGGGCTCGCGCAGTTCGCCGGGATCGCGGTGGCGATTCTCGGCGTGGTCCTCGCCGGCGGCCCCGAGCTGCGCGGCGCGCCCGTACAGCGCCAGGCGGTCCTGCTCACCCTGGTCGCGGCCTTCGGCTTCGGCTCGGTCATGGCCCTGATCGCCGAGGCCTCCACGACCGTCACCGGCCTGTTCCTCGCCCTGTTCGTCCAGCGGGTCACCAACGTCCTGGTGGGCGGCGGCGCCCTGTACGCCTCGGTGCGGCGCGGCGGCCGGGCGGTCCCGGAGGACGGCCCCCGGGTCATCCGCGCGGCGCTCCCGGCCCTCGCCTTCGTCGGCCTCGCGGACGTCGCCGCCAACGGCACGTACGCCATCGCGGCCCAGCACGGGCCGGTCACCGTCGCGGCCGTTCTCGCCAGCCTCTACCCGGTGGTGACGGCCCTCGCGGCCTTCGGCGTCCTCAAGGAACGCCTCCGCGCGATCCAGGCGGCGGGCGCGGGCCTCGCCCTCGTCGGCACGGTCCTGCTGGCCACCGGCTGAGGCCCGTACGGGAATCGCACCGGCCCCCACCCGCCTCCGTCAGCGGGCGCCTTCGGCCTCCGGGGCGGCGAGCGAGGCGAGCGCCGCGAGCTGCTGCGGGGTCACATGGTCCGGGATCGGGGTCGGGGCCGGGGTGCGCAGCGGGGGCTGCCAGCCCTTGTCCCGGTCCCAGCTGCGGACGACCTTGGCCGGGGCTCCCGCCACGACCGAGTGGTCCGGCACCTCGCCCCGTACGACCGCGCCCGCCGCGACGACCACGTTCCGGCCGAGCCGGGCGCCGGGAAGGATCACCGCTCCGGTGCCGAGCCAGCAGCCGGGGCCGATCGAGACGGGCTCCGAACGGGGCCACTGGCGGCCGACCGGTTCGTCGGGGTCGTCGTAACTGTGGTTGGTCGAGGTGATGTAGACGTACGGCCCGCAGTACGTGTCCGAGCCGATGGTCACCTTCGCGTCGGCGATGACATGGCTGCCCCTGCCGAGGACGACGCCGTCACCGAGCGTCAGAACGGTGTCCGTCCCGAGGTCGAGGCCCGGCAGCATGCCCGCCGTCAGCGTGACCTGCTCGGCGACGATGCAGCACTCGCCGATCTCGATCCACCGCTCGCCGAAGACGGTGCCCTGCGGGAACGCGAGTCGGGTCCCCGCGCCCAGTCGGCGGAACCGCAGCTCGCCGGGATGCTCGGCGGTGACGGAACCCTTCTCCTGCACCCAGCGCCAGCCGCTCCGCACGGCGCGGGCGAGGACCCGGCGCCGCCAGGCGGACAGGGATGAGAACGTGTTTCTGTTCCTGGGCACCCCGACACCGTAGTCGGCGCCGTCGTGCCTGTTCAGTGCGGTGCGCTGTGATGTCGGTCATGAGCACGGCATAGGGTGCGCCCGGGGGCACCCCCGGGCGCGACACCACCGCTGACGAGCAGGAGCGAACCATGACAGAGGCGTTGATCAAGGGTGTGGGCGGCAAGGAGCCGCAGATCGATCCGACCGCCTTCACCGCCCCCACCTCCGTGGTGCTCGGCGAGGTGACCCTCGGTGCCCGCGCCAGCGTCTGGTACCACGCCGTGCTGCGCGCGGACTGCGGACCCATCGCCATCGGCGAGGACTCCAACATCCAGGACAACTGCACGGTGCACGTCGACCCCGGTTTCCCCGTCTCGATCGGGGCGCGGGTGACCGTCGGCCACAACGCGACCGTGCACGGCTGTGTCATCGGGGACGACGTCCTCGTGGGCATGGGCGCGACCGTCCTCAACGGCGCGCGGATCGGCGCCGGCTCGCTGATCGCCGCCCAGGCTCTCGTCCCGCAGGGCATGGAGGTCCCGCCCGGTTCGCTGGTCGCGGGCGTCCCCGCGAAGGTGCGCCGCCCGCTGACCGGGGAGGAGAAGGCGGGCATCCAGCTGAACGCCGAGATGTACCTGCTGCTCGCGAAGGGCCACGCCGAGGCCTTCGAGGGCTGAGAGGCCGTACGGCCTCCGGCGACGCGGAGGAGGGCGGCACCCGTAGACGGGTGCCGCCCTCCTCCACTCGCTCGTACCTTCCGGGGCGCGCGCTCAGTCCGCGACCGGGACCGGTTCCGCCGACTCCGCCGTCTGCGAACGGGCCGCCGCCGCCTTCTTCGCGCGGTTCTTGACGATCAGCATCGAGGCCAGGCCGATCAGTACGGCGAGGACCAGGCCGAGCCAGGAGAAGCGCTTGAGCCAGGCCTCCGCGACGACGCCCACCGAGTAGATGACGGCGGTCGTGCCACCGGCCCACAGGATGCCGCCCAGCACGTTGGCGATGAGGAACTTCCAGTACGGCATGTGGAGCACGCCCGCGAGCGGCCCCGCGAAGATGCGCAGCAGGGCGATGAAGCGGCCGAAGAAGACCGCCCACATGCCCCACTTCTGGAAGGAGTTCTCGGCGAGCCCGATGTTGGCCTCGCTGAAGTGCTTGGGGAACCTCTTCCCCAGCCAGGCGAGCAGTGGCCGCCCGCCCTTGCGGCCGATCGCGTAGCCGATCGAGTCGCCGACGATCGCGCCGGCGGTGGCGCAGGCACCGAGCACGTACGGGTTGATGTCACCGTGCTGCGACGCGAGCAGCGCCGAGCTCACGAGCACGATCTCGCCCGGCAGCGGGATGCCCAGGCTCTCCAGCCCGATCACCACCCCCACCAGGACGTAGACGGCGACCGCGGGGATCGTCTCCAGCCACTCCTGGACGTGCAACGCGGTTCCTCCCGTACCGGCAGCTCAGCTGCTCGTTCGCCCGGCGCGCGCCGGGGCGGGCGCGCTGGGGAAGCCTACCGGGTCGGGACGGACGGACCTCGACCCCGCGGAGGCGGTGGCCCCGGAACACGGCCGCCCCCGCACCCGGTGGAGGGTGCGGGGGCGGTGCGTGGCGTCCTGGTCAGGCGTTCGGGCGGAGGGTCCAGACCACGGTCATCTCGCCGGTGACGGCGCCGTCCTCACGGGTGATGTCGATCCGCACGGGGAACTCCGGCCGCTGCCCGGCGTCGAGTTCGGCGACGACCTCGGCGGCCGGGCGGCCGAGGGTGGCGGTGGCCGTGACGACGCCCATGGCGAGCTTCTTGTAGCCGATCTCCGCCTTGACGGCGAGCGGTACGGCGCGGCTCAGCTGGTCGCCGAAGGCGGCGAGGACGATGGCGCCGCTGGCGGACTCGGCCAGGGTGAACATCGCTCCGGCGTGCGGGCCGCCGACGTGGTTGTGGTAGGCGGACTGGTCCGGCAGGCGCACGACGGCCCGCTCGGCGGTGGTCTCCAGGAACTCCAGGTTGAGGGTTCCTGCCATGGGGACCGTGGCGGCGAGCATCTCGCCGACGGTCATCTGGTCTGCGCTCATGAACCTCGATGTTACCCACGAGTAGCAGCCTTGGCCATCCCCCGCGGGCACCTTCACGCGTGCGTGCTCCGGGGGCGGGCGTGGTCGAGCAGCCCCCGCACCTCTATGGTTACTGGCCATGTGGCCAGGACAGCAGCCGCCCGGGGGCGAGCAGAACCCGCAGGACCAGAATCAGAACCCCTACCAGCAGTCGGGGTACCAGCAGCCGAACCCGTACCAGCAGCCGCCGACGCAGCCCGGGTACCCGCAGCCGCCTACGCAGCCCGGCTACCCGCAGCAGCCGCCGCCCGCGGGACCGGGCTACCCGCAGCAGGGGTACGGCCAGCAGCCGGGTTACGGGCAGCCGAACCCGTACCAGCAGCCGACCGTGGCGGCGCAGTACGCGGTGCCGGGACCGGGTCAGCCCGGGGGCCCCGACGGCGGGAAGAAGAAGCAGACCACCCTGATCGCGATCGTCGCCGCGACCGCCGTGGTCGTCGCCGCCGGTGTCACCGGGTTCCTGGTGCTCGGCAACGACGACGACAAGAAGCCCAACGCCGATGACAAGAAGCCGTCCGTGACGGCCTCGACGGACCCATCCGCCGACCCGTCGGCCGACGGGTCGGCGGATCCGAGCACCTCGCCGACCATCGCCAACCCGCGCGACGGCGCCGCCCAGCAGCCGACGATCCCGGGCTGGAAGGTCGTCTACAACCCGAAGTACGGCACTCTCTTCGACGTACCGCCGGACTGGGAGGTGCTCAAGCCCGGGTCGATCACCTTCTTCGAGGACGAGAAGAAGAACGACGGCAGCCCGCTCGTCACGATGTCGAGCCCCACCCGCCTCAAGAGCGAGTGGTGCACCTTCGACACCGACAAGAACGGCACCAACGAGACCTGGGGCCTCAGCACCGCAGGCACCAAGGGCGGCCAGGGCGCCAAGAACACCTCGGACGCCGCGTTCAGCGAGGCCGGCACCTGGGTGTGGGGCGGCTACGCGCAGCACATGCCGCAGAGCACCATCAAGATCACCAAGGCCGTGCCGTACAAGACGAAGTCGGGTCTCACCGGCAGCATGGCGACGGCCAAGGCGCCGAACGTCAAGAAGCGCAACAAGTGCGAGACGGACGGCAAGTCCATCGCCTTCACCTTCAAGAACGCCAAGGGTGACTTCTCGACCTTCGTGCTCTACGCGGCCGACGGCGTCGCGGACGAGCTGCCGGACGCGACGATCATGCAGATCCTCTCCACGGTCCGGCTCTCCTCGGGCTCCTGAGGCGGAGGGTTCCCGGCGCGCGGTACACCGGCGCGCCGGGCCCCCGGCCGCCATGCTCGGCCGCCGTGCCCGGGCCGCCGCGCCCGGGCCGCCGTGCCGAGAGCAAATGACCCGTCCGAGGACGGCCCGTCCCGATATCCGGTTGGCTTCGCACGCCGTCGACAGGGATAGTCCCCGGGTGACCAGACCCGCCGCCACCCCCCGCCGCAGCCCGCTCCGCACCCGCCGGCCCGAGTGGGCCGGCCGGAACTACGTCCTCCTCACCGCCGCCACGATCGTGACCAACCTCGGCACGCACGGCGCGCTGATCGCCACGACCTGGGCGGTCTTCGAGTCCGGGGGCGACGCGGGCGACGTCGGCCTCGTGGCGATGGCCCGGTTCCTGCCGCTCGTCCTCTTCCTGCTCATCGGCGGCGCCGTCGCCGACCGGGTCCCCCGGCACCGTGTGATGGTCGCCGCCAACGCCCTCAACTGCGTCTCCCAGGCGGCCTTCGCGGCCCTCGTACTCACCGGCGAGGCCCAGATCTGGCAGATGATGCTGCTCACCGGCCTGTGCGGCACCGGGCAGGCCTTCTTCAACCCGGCGGCCGAGGCCATGCTGATGTCCAGCGTCACCGGGGAGCAGGCGAGCCGGGCCTTCGCCGTCTACCGGATGGCGATGCACGGCGCGGCCATCGGCGGCGCCGCGCTCGGCGGTGCGCTCGTCGCCTTCGTCGGGCCGGGCTGGGTCCTCGTGATCGACGCGATCGGGTTCGCGGTCGCGGGCGGGCTGCGCGCCTTCCTCGATGTGAGCGGCACCCCGGAGCGTGCTCCGGGCGGCGGGCTCTTCGCCGATCTGCGGGAGGGCTGGCAGGAGTTCATCGGACGGCCGTGGCTGTGGTCGATCGTCGCCCAGTTCTCCGTGGTCGTGGGGCTGATCGGGGCGGTCGAGTCGGTGTTCGGGCCGCTGGTGGCCCGGGACCAGCTGGGCGGGTCGCGCCCCTGGGGCATCGCGCTCGCCGCGTACGGCGCGGGGACGGTCGCGGGCGCCGTCCTGATGACCCGCTGGAAACCGCGCCGGATGCTGTTCGTCGGGACGCTGTGCGTCTTCCCGATCGCCCTGCCCTCGGCGGCGCTCGCCGTACCGCTCGACGCGGCGGGGCTCACGGCCGCGATGTTCGTCAGCGGCGTCGCGATCGAGGTGTTCGGCGTGTCGTGGATGACGACGATGCACCAGGAGATCCCGGAGGAGAAGCTGTCCCGGGTCTCCGCGTACGACTGGTTCGGCTCCACGGCACTGCTGCCGCTGACGACCGCGGTGGCCGGCCCCGCGGAGAGCGCCTTCGGCCGGAGCGAGGCGCTGTGGGGCGCCGCGGTCCTGATGACTGTCGTCACGGCGCTGGTGCTGCTGGTGCCCGACGTACGGAATCTGACCCGCCGTCCGCACACGAAGGAGATCGGCGGCGCTGTCCGGGCGCCGACGGACCCGTCCGCGTCAGCCGATCCCGAAGGCGCCCTCGGGCGGAACGGGTGAGGGTACGGCCCCGGCGTCGAGGACCGGTTCCGCGGCCCCGGTGAACCGGTCGAGCGTCTCGCCGTGCTCCACGCGCGCGGGGAAGGCGTCCGAGGCGGCCCGCCGCGCCAGGTGGGCGGTGTCGATCTCGCGGCCGGAGGCGACGAGGACGGCGTTCCCGAAGCGTCGGCCGCGCAACACGGCCGGTTCGGCGACGAGCGCCAGCTCGGGGAAGACGGCGGCGAAGGTGGCGAGCTGGGAGCGGAGGAAGGCGAAGGGCGCCCCGTCGGCGAGGTTGGCGGCGTAGACGCCGTCGGACCGCAGGACGCGCCGCACCTCGCGCGCGTACTCGACGGAGGTCAGATGGGCGGGCACGCGCGAGCCGCCGAAGACATCGCCGATGACGAGGTCGGCGGAGGCCGTCGGCGCGGCCTCCAGCCAGCTCCGGGCATCCGCGCCGTGCACGGCGATGCCGGACCCCTCGGGCAGCGGCAGGTGCTCCGCGACCAGGTCGAGCAGCCCCCGGTCGGCTTCGACGACGTCCTGGCGCGAGCCGGGCCGGGTGACGGCGACGTAGCGCGGCAGGGAGAGCGCCCCGCCGCCCAGGTGCAGGACGTCGAGCGGCTCACCGTCGTCCGCGACGCCGTCGACGACGTGCGCGAGCCGGCGCGCGTACTCGAACTCCAGGTACGCGGGATCGTCGAGATCGACGTACGACTGCGGCGCACCGTCGACGGTCAGCAGCCAGGCCCGCTCCCGGTCGACATCGGGCATGAGGCGCGCGGTGCCGTGATCGACCTCGCGAAGGACGGGAATCTGCTCGTTCACGCTCTCATTGTGCCGGGAGGGGTTTGACGGCGGACACGCCTGCCCACGCGCGCGCGTGGTTCAGCCGTTCCACCCCGTAGAGATCGGGTCAGAGGTGCTTGAGTGCCTCGCGGACGGAGAGCGGGGAGAGGCGGTCGGTGTGGGCGGCGACGAAGGCGCGTACCTCGCCGGGGGCGGTCTTGCCGTATTCGCGCAGGCTCCAGCCGACGGCCTTGCGGAGGAAGAAGTCGGTGTCGGCGGCGCGCCGCAGGCAGTGGGCGAAGAGCCGGTCGGCGTCGGTGTCCTCTTTGAAGCGGAGCTGATGGAGGAGCGCGGTACGGGCCACCCACAGGTCCTCGTCCTCGATCCACTCGTCCATACGCGCCCCGAGGGCGGGATCGGCGGCGACGAGACCGCCGACGACATGGGCGGCCAGGTGGTCGACCGTGTCCCACCAGGAGGTGGTGGTGACGAGACGGCGGGTGACGGGCAGGAACCCGGAGGAGCAGCGCTTCACATGGCGGCGCAGGTAGTCGACGGCGAAGTAGTGGTACTCGCGCTCGGGCAGGGCGAAGCAGCGCAGGGCGACCGCGGCGCAGTCGCGCTCGTCGGGGCGGGGGGTGCCGTCGAGGACGGTACGGGACAGGGCCCGGCGCTCGGGGGTGCGCAGCCCGAGGAAGGGGGCGACTCCCTTCATGTACGCGACCATCTCCTGCGCCCGGAAGGGGTTCCCCGCGGCAGGGTAGACGGTGGTGAGCCGCTCCAGGACGGTGTCGGCGAGCTCGCTGGGCGGGATGCCACCGCCATCGGTGGCATCGAGGGCGTCGGCGGCCACCGCGCGGTCGGTCTCGGCGGTGTCGGTCATGTTGCCTCCCGGGGCCTGGAGCGCTCCGGGGCCGGCCCGGACGGACATGACGCACATTACGGCGATCATATGGACGCGTCCGTTACTCTCCCCGAATGCTCGCTCCCGTGCCCCGGCCGCCGGGCTCCTTCGCCGTCCGCTGCTCCCGGGTCCTGCTCTCGCCGCGCTCGCGCCTCTCGCTGCTCGCGCTGCTGCTGCTCTCGGCGGCGGCCCTCGTCCTGCTCTACGAGCCTCAGCGGCTGCTCGCCTCGGGCTGGCCGCCGCACACGAACGGTGCGGGTGCCGTCCTGCTATTCGGTCTCGCGTACGGCGCGTGCACGGCGGCGTTCGTGCCGCGCCCGGTGCTCAATCTGGCGGCGGGCGCCCTCTTCGGTTCGGCCGTCGGTCTCACGGCGGCGCTCGCGGGGACGGTGCTGGGCGCCGGCATCTCGTTCACCCTCGGGCGGTTCCTGGGGCAGGACGCGTTGCGGCCACTGCTGCGGGGGCGCTGGCTGGCAGCGGCGGACGGGCAGCTGAGCCGGCACGGGTTCCGTTCGATGCTGGCGATCCGGCTGTTCCCGGGGGTGCCGTTCGCGGCGGCCAACTACTGCGCGGCGGTCTCCCGTATGGGATACGTACCGTTCCTCGTGGCGACGGGACTGGGTTCCGTGCCGAACACGGCGGCGTACGTGGTGGCGGGCGCCCAGGCGGGGTCGCCGGGGTCGCCCGCCTTCCTCTTCTCGGCGGGGTTCATCGTCCTGTCCGGCCTCGGCGCGGCGGTGGTGGCCTGGCGCAAGCGGCACGCTCTGCG
Organism: Streptomyces sp. NPDC001728; assembly: GCF_040297565.1. NCBI lineage: Bacteria > Bacillati > Actinomycetota > Actinomycetes > Kitasatosporales > Streptomycetaceae > Streptomyces > Streptomyces sp. NPDC001728. Next base: position 81,430 of record NZ_JBEOZK010000025.1, on the reverse strand, counting down.
GGCACCGGCCTCGGCATCGACTCCGGTGCCGGGTGTGGGAGCGGGTCTGGGGTCGGCACCGGAGCCGGTGGGCGGGCCTCACTGAGGCGCCCCGGTGGGGGCTGCCCTCACTGAGGCATGCTGGTCAGAGCGCCTCGACGATCATCGCGTTGGCCAGACCTCCCGCCTCGCACATCGCCTGGAGCCCGTAGCGGGCGCCCCGGGCCCGCAGGGCGTGCACCAGGGTGGTGGTGAGGCGGGTGCCGCTGGCACCGAGCGGGTGACCGAGAGCGATGGCACCGCCGTGGACGTTGACCTTGGCGGGGTCGGCGCCGGTCTCCTGCTGCCAGGCGAGGACGACGCTCGCGAAGGCCTCGTTGATCTCGAAGAGGTCGATGTCGGAGAGGGAGAGGCCGGACCGGCGCAGGACCTTCTCGGTGGCGGGGATGACACCGGTGAGCATGAGCAGCGGGTCGGAGCCGGTGACGGCGAAGCTGTGCAGCCGGGCGAGGGGACGCAGCCCGAGGCTGCGGGCGGTGTCGGCGGTCATGACGAGCACGGCGGAGGCGCCGTCGTTGATCGGGCTGCTGTTGCCGGCGGTGACGGACCAGTCGATCTGCGGGAAGCGCTCGGCGAAGCCGGGATCCTCGAAGGACGGCCGGAGCCCGGCGAGGATCTCGGGGGTGGTGGCGGGGCGTACGGACTCGTCACGGCGGACGGTCCCGTACGAGGCGACCTCGGCGTCGAAGAGTCCGGCGGCCCAGGCGCGGGCCGCCTTGGTGTGCGACGCGGTGGCGAACACGTCCATGGCCTCGCGGTCGATCGACCACTTGGCGGAGATGAGTTCGGCGCTGACGCCCTGCGGGACGAGGCCCTCGGGGTAGCGCTCGGCGACGCCGGGGCCGAAGGGATCGGCGCCGGGCGGCACGTTGGACCACATGGGAACCCGGCTCATGGACTCGACTCCGCAGGCGACGGCGATGTCGTACGCCCCGGAGACGACGCCCTGGGCGGCGAAGTGGACGGCCTGCTGGGAGGAACCGCACTGCCGGTCGACGGTGGTGGCGGGCACCGACTCGGGGAACCCCGCGCCGAGCCAGGCGTAGCGGGTGGTGTTCATGGCCTGCTCGCCGACCTGGTCGACGGTGCCGCCGATGACGTCGTCGACGAGGGCGGGGTCGATGCCGCTGCGCTCGATCAGGGCACACAGGGTGTGGGAGAGGAGGGCGACGGGATGGACGTGGGAGAGGGCTCCGCCCGCCTTGCCCTTCCCTATGGGGGTCCGGACGGCTTCGACGATGACGGCGTCGCGCATGACTGGCTCCTGAGTTGGAGAACTGGACCAACACTCGTCAGTAACGTAACGCAGTGAGTTGGATTTTCAAACCGACTAGGCCGATGCTGCCCTACTCTGGGACCCATGAAGGCCTCCCCCCGCCCCTGCTCGATCGCAGACGCTCTCGCGCTCGTCGGCGAGAAGTACTCACTGCTGGTGCTGCGAGAGGTCTCCCTCGGTGTGCGCCGCTTCGACCGGATCGCGCGTAACACCGGTGCCCCCCGTGACATCCTCACCGCCCGCCTCAAGCGGCTCGTCGAGGCGGGCGTCCTGGAGAAGGTGCCGTACAGCGAACGCCCGCAGCGCTTCGAGTACCGGGCCACGCCCGCCGGCGAGGAACTCCAGCCGGTCCTGGTGACCCTGATGGCCTGGGGCGACCGCCACCTGAACGCGGACCACCGCCCGGTCGTCCTGGAACACCGGTGCGGCGAGGTCCTCAGCCCCCGGGTCGTGTGCGCCCACTGCGGCGGCGAAGCCGACACCGAGTCCCTCCGCGCCCACGTCCGGGCGCCCGGCTGGACGACCACGGGACCGAAGACCCCTCAGGAGGCCTGAGCACGGGCCCGTCATCTGGGGAAGGTACAGTGCGCACGACCTTCTGACCGCACACGTACAAACGGGACGGCCCTAGCCCCATGAGTTGGTTCGAATCGTTCATCCTCGGACTCGTCCAGGGGCTGACGGAGTTCCTTCCCATCTCCTCCAGCGCGCACCTCCGTCTCACTGCGGCGTTCGCCGGCTGGGAAGACCCGGGTGCGGCGTTCACCGCGATCACCCAGATCGGGACGGAGGCCGCGGTACTGATCTACTTCCGCAAGGACATCGCCCGGATCGTCACGGCCTGGTTCCGGTCCCTCACCGACAAATCGATGCGCTCCGACCACGACGCCCAGATGGGCTGGCTGGTGATCGTCGGCTCGATCCCGATCGGTGTCCTGGGCGTCACCTTCAAGGACCAGATCGAGGGCCCCTTCCGCGACCTGCGGCTCATCGCCACCACGCTCATCGTCATGGGCATCGTCCTCGGCGTCGCGGACCGGCTGGCCGCCCGCGACGAGATCGGCGGCCGCCACCGGGTGGTCCGCGAGCGCAAGACGCTCAAGGACCTCGGCGTCAAGGACGGCCTGATCTTCGGCTTCTGCCAGGCGATGGCCCTGGTCCCGGGTGTCTCCCGCTCGGGCGCGACGATCTCCGGCGGTCTGCTCATGGGCTACACCCGTGAGGCCGCCGCGCGGTACTCCTTCCTCCTCGCGATCCCGGCGGTCCTGGCCTCGGGCGTCTTCGAACTGAAGGACGCGGGCGAGGGCCACGTCTCCTGGGGCCCGACGATCTTCGCCACGCTGATCGCCTTCGGCGTCGGCTACGCGGTGATCGCCTGGTTCATGAAGTTCATCACCACGAAGTCCTTCATGCCGTTCGTGATCTACCGGATCGCCCTCGGCATCCTGCTGTTCGTGCTGGTGGGAGCTGATGTGCTCAGCCCGCACGCGGGCGAATCCGGCGGCTGAACCAGGGCCGCGCAGGTAGCGCTTTCGAGCAATTCCTCGCGCCTGACCGCAGCACCACGCGCCATGATCATCTCCCACTCATCTCCCACCGGGGAGGCGGGATACACCCCACTAGAACGCGCGCGTCCGCACAGCAAGGGATGACGCCGGAAGGGCCCGCACGGCCGTGCGGGCCCTTCCGCGCAGAGGGTGGAGCGGGTCAGCTGAGGTCAAGGCGGTCCAGGAGGGCCTGGACGCGGTCGGGGAGGGCCTTCTGCGGGTCCGGGCTGCCGCTGGGCAGCGCCAGCGCGGCGGCCACGAGGACATCGCTGAGCTCTTCCATTCCTTCCGGTGTCGATGACTGCGGCGTCGGCCGTCATGGCAGGGGCTCCCCCAACTCGTCCTCCACGCCGCCCATCGCGCGCAGCACCGCGAGGATGCGCTGCGCCTCGGCCTCGTTGACCTGGGTGATGGCGAAGCCGACGTGGATGATCACGTAGTCCCCGACGCCCGCTTCCGGGGTGTACTCCGGGCACGCGTCCCGGCGCACGCCGCCGAAGTCGACCGTCGCCATGCGCACATCTGCCTCGTCTCGGATGTCGATCACCCGTCCTGGGATGCCAGGACACACGCCGCGACCTCCTTTCCCTCGCGTCCCTGCGCGAGCCGGGCGGCCGCCACCGCGGCCTGGCCCGAAGCTGTGTCAGAGCGCGGCCGACCTCGGAGGCAATTGAGGGGCCGGTGCCGCCGGCCCTTGCTCGGTGGGGACACCGCCGGTACGCGGGGCCGACGCTGCAAGGGTGCCTCTGACGAAGAGCACGGCGTAGAGACCGACGGCCGCCGCGGAAAGGACCAAGGCCACGCTCACGAGCCACTTTGCGGACAGCTCGGCGGTTGAGGCGATGCTCATGGCGAGAATCATCGACAGCTGGCCGAACACCCCGAAGACGGTGACGAACGCGGAGGCGACGATGCCCCAGCCGTGACCCGTCGGCTTGAGTCTCCTGGGGTCCCCGGAGTCGGCCTCCAGGGGGTAGGTACACGAGGCGGAGTAGACGACCGGTGCGATCAGGATGAGGCCGCCGAAGAGGAGGTTCATGGTCAGGAAACGAGACAGAGAGATTCCGGGCAGCCACTCCTGAATGACGCCGGTCGCAGCGAGAAAGGTCCCCAGGAGCGCACCGAGCGCAGTGATGTTGGTGACCCAGCTGTCTTTCGCGGCCCAGGGGACGTCGATGGGGAGGATCCTTGAGTGCCACCCTGGCTTGACCTCGGCCCACAGCCATCTTCCAGGGACGATCATCAGGACCAGGACGACCAACGCGAGCACCGCCGCTCCGCCGAGGGCGTTCTCGTACTCGGGATCTTCTTCCACTCCGCGAACCAGCGAGAACCGGATGATGGCCGGCGCAACAGCCGCTCCTGTAGCCGCTGCCGACACAATCAGCGTTCCCTGCCTGTCAGCGCACTTTCGGTTCACGGCGAAGTTCACGATCACCACGGCGGGGGACGACACCTGCAGCGATGCTGGAGCGCCTTGCAGCGTGGCTGTTGCGGCGCCCTGTTGAGTGCACTCGGTGTCCGAGTCGTCGTGCGCAGTGTCGAGCGGAGCCATAGCCATCAGGCGCGCTGCGAGGTCGGTAGAGGTACTGAAGACAAGACGCGCACTCCCGGTCATCAGACCGGTCTTGTCGTCCCTGTCGAGCTCCACCTCGACCGTCTTGTCCGGCCCCGTCACAGACAGCTTGTCCTCCGCGCGTGCGGAGCCGCTCAGAAGGGCGCTCAACGCCAGAGAGACGGCAATGCCACAGGTGATGCTGCGGGCGATCATGCGCTTGAGTTAAGCACCGGCAGGCGCACCTCAACGGCAGGCAGCACCGCTCAACGCCCTGATCGGTTCCCGGTGTACTGAGGCTGCAGTCTTCACCCCTTCCCCAAGGCCCCGTACCCGCCTCTTCACGGCCACCGGCCACATGCCGCAGATCGAACGCGCGGAGGACTTCGCCGATCTGGCCCGGGACTTCCGGGACTGACGCCCTCCCGGGCTCACCCGTCCGGCCCGCCCGTGTTGTGGGGCCGCCTTGCGACCGGCAGGTTGCGAGGCGTGGGGCGGAACCCGCTGCCCGGGGCGAAGGCGAGAATACACATGGACATGCTGTCGGCGGATCTGCGAACCCTGAGCCGTGAGGCGTACGTATACCTGTATCCGCTGGTCATGATGGACGTCACGCGCCGCCAGTCCACTGCCCTGCCCGAAGGCGTCAAGCCCGGCTACGGCCCGCCGAACCGGTTCCACCACCTACGTGAGTTCCCTCCGGCGGACTTCCGCGCCGTCGTCCGGCCCAACTTCGACACCCTGTACTCCAACGCCTGGCTCGATCTGACCGCCGGCCCGGTGGCCCTGCACGTCTCCGACACCGTCGGCCGGTACTTCATGCTGCCGCTCATGGACATGTGGACCGACGTGTTCGCCACCATCGGCCAGCGCACCACCGGCACCGGCGACCAGGACTACCTCCTCGTCGGCCCCGGCCACCGCGGCGAGGCACCGGCGGGAGCGACGCTCCTGCACGCACCGACTCCGTACGTGTGGCTCATCGGGCGTACCCAGACCAACGGCCCCGCCGACTACGACGCCGTCCACAAGGTCCAGAACGGATACACACTGGCCGCCCTGAACCCGGCCGGACACGTGCCCGACGCCGGTGTGGACCTGGAGACCGACGCGCTCACCCTCGTCAACGGCCTCAGCGCGACGCGGTTCTTCACCCACGCCGCGCAGGCGCTGACGGTCAACCCGCCCCACGCCGCCGACTTCTCCGTCCTCGCGCGCATCGCGCACCTGGGCATCGTCCCGGGCCGTGACTTCGACGCGAGCCGCTTCGACGCGGACGCCCTCGCGCAGATCGAGGCCGGCGCGAGCGCGGCCCGTGAGGCGATCCTCGGCTCCATGTCGGCCTTCGGTACGGCGGCCAACGGCTGGCGGACGTCCACCGACACCATGGGCGTGTACGGCAACAGCTACTTCAAGCGCGCCGTGGTCGCCGCCGGCGGCCTCGGCGCCAACCCTCCCGAAGACGCCGTCTACCCCGTCCTGGCCACCGACGCCGAGGGCTCGCCCGTGACCGGCGAGAACGAATACGTCCTCCACTTCGACGCCGACGAACTCCCGCCCGCCGGGGCGTTCTGGTCGGTCACCATGTATGACGCCGAGGGCTTCCAGGCCGCCAACGAGCTGAACCGCTTCGCCCTCGGCGACCGCGACCCCCTCACCTACAACCCCGACGGCTCTCTCGACATCCACATCTCCCACCACGACCCGGGCCCGGACCGCCAGGCCAACTGGCTGCCCGCACCGCTCGGATCCCTGGGGATCACCATGCGCCTGTACGCGCCTTCGCCCCAGGCGCTCGACGGCACCTGGAACCCCCCGCCGGTGCGCAGAGCCCGTAAGGTCGCCGACGGGAAAGCGAAGTAGCACGTCCGCCGGCGCTGCACGGCGGGCCGTGCCACACCGTGCCGGTAGGGGCAGTGAACAGCGGCCATCAAGGGTCCGGATGAAGCCGCCATGAAGGTAGCAAAGCCGTACATTCTCTCAGGCCAGGCACCGTATAGCCACTTTCTCTTCCGCCACGTGGGGCCGAACGCGGATGGCTCACCCCAGACGACGTCATCAACAACTGACCGCTGCGGCGGGTGCACCGGCTCCTGCGCAAGGACCGAGCGGACCGAGCGAGCACTCACACGTCGAGCGTCACCGAACACGTCCAGCCGCCCGGCCCGCGCGTCACGGCCAATCCGTGCAGCGTGACGGCCTTCGGCGCGCGGCGCCCGTCACCGGAAACGACCCCGCGTCGGCCACGTGGAATACGTCCTTCACCCCGTCGTCGACGGCGCCAGGCGCTCCTCGCGTGTAGGGGCCCACGCATCCGCACGCAGGTCCGCCGTATGCGGAACACCGCGATACCCGCTGCTTCAGACGGCACCGTCCAATCTTCACACCGCGACCTCGCTCACGCGACGCGTCAGGCGGTCAAGGGAAGGCCGTGCCACGGTAGCCCCGCCGCGTCGGCAGCCCGGGCAACACCGCGGGGGTCTGTGGCCGACGGCCCGCCGGCTCCTTCCTTGCCGGGTGGCCCGCGAGGGCCGCGACGATGTCGGCAGCCGTCAGCACACCGGCGAGACGCCCGTCTTCAGCCAGCACCGTTCGCAGGTCCTCAAGCAGGCGCTCGGCGGTGGCGTGCCCGATCGTCTCTGCGCGGCGTCCGCGGGCTCCGGCCCCCGTCGGCTCCGAGCCGCCACCCGCCCGTCAGGTCGGTGAACACGGCGAGCCCGGCGCCCGGCTGGAGAGCGCTCGTGTCGTCGCGTTCCTCGATACGGGCTTCGTATCCGGCCCGGGCGAAGACCTCCCGGGCGCCGTCCGCCACCCGGCGGCTCACCGAACGTTCTCGCAGGTGGGAGGCGAGGGCGATCCCCCACACCGATCGCACCGGCCCGGGCCGCTCGGCCTCCAGGGGCCCGAGCGGCCCGAGCGGGGCGTACTTCGAGCCGTAGCACGCCACCGCCACTCGGCGGATTTCCGGGCCGGACCAGGGTGACCGTGACCGCGAGACCCATCCGGCCGAGCAGGGGTGCGAGCACGTGCCGCAGATGGAACGGGGAGGGTTCCTGTTCCTGGAACAGCCCACCGGTGAGTTCGACGTGGACCGGCTCGTGAGCCTCGGCGATGACGGGCAGCAGCGCGAGCGACAGCGCGGTGGCCGACCCCGCCGTCCCCACGTCGAACGCGTACCGTCCCTGCGGCGTCTCACCGGCCGGACGGAAGGTGAACTCCCGCGAGCCCAGCGACGCCCCCGCAACCTTCCGCCGACCAGCGTGCGGACCGCCTCCACCGCGCAGAGATGCTGACGCCGCAGCCCTGGTCGCGATCTGCCCGCCCGGACGTGGCGCAGACGAACCGGGGCACCCGTCACGCCCGCGTAGGTCATCGCCTGGCGCACGATCACGCCCGCTCCGGAGCACGCGGCTCCGTCGATCTCCAGCAGGGCACTCATCAGGATCCACTCCGCACCTCTCGCACTTGACGCCGAAAACTGTCGTGGCCTCCTGCGACGGCTCGGTTCCCAGGGTCTTCATCGCACCTCACGTGCCCCAGGCGCGTCCCCGAACGAGGTTGCGGGATCGTGCCTTACACCCGAGCACCATCCGCGACCGGAGCACGCGTTCGGCGTCGGAGCCTCAGGCCGCTGCGTGAGAGGCCGTGGCCATGTGGTCGGTGAACCAGTCGCGCGCCAGATCGGTGACCTTCTCCAGTGCGCCGGGCTCCTCGAAGAGGTGGGTCGCGCCGGGCACGACCGCGAGCCTGCTTTCGCAACGCAGGCGGGCCTCTGCCTCCCGGTTGAGGTCGAGCACCAGCCGGTCGTGGCCCCCGACGATCAGCAGCGTCGGCGCCGTCACCGCCGGCAGCCTTGGCCCGGCCAGGTCGGGCCTGCCGCCCCGGGAGACGACCGCCGCTATCCGCGTGCCCGGCTCGGCGGCCGCCCACAGCGCGGCAGCCGCGCCGGTACTGGCACCGAAGTACCCGATCGCACGCCCGTCGGCCTCGGGCTGTCCACGCAGCCAGCCAGTCGCGTCCGCAAGACGCCGGGCGAGCAGGCCGGTGTCGAAGACGTTGGCCCGGTTGGCCTCTTCCTCCTCGGTGAGCAGGTCGAACAGCAGCGTGCCAAGACCGGCGCGGCCCAGTCCGGCCGCGACGAACCGGTTGCGCGGGCTGTGCCGACTGCTGCCGCTGCCGTGCGCGAACACGACGATGCCGGTCGCGCCCGCGGGCACCGTCAACTGCCCGCGCAGCACCACCGCACCAGCCCGTACGTCCGCCTCCCGATCCTCGGGCACGGCGGGACGCGGCCCGGTCCGGCCGGTGCGCAGCGGGCGGGCGTTCGCCTCCTCCAGACAGGCGACGACCTCGTCGTCGTCGGTCTGGGAGAAGTCGACGTAGAACTGTCCGATCGCGTAGAAGATCCGCGGGGTGTGCGGGCATACGAACTCGTCGGCGTCCCCGCCCAGCCGTGCCGTCCAGTCGTGCGGTGCCACGGGGACCGCCAGCACGATCCGAGCGGCCCCGCGGGCGCGGGCGATCTGGCAGGCCGCGCGCGCCGTCGACCCCGTGGCCACGCCGTCGTCGACCACCAGCACCGTACGGCCCTCAAGCCCGATCGGTGCCCGCCCGCCCCGGTAGCGCCGGGCCCGGCTCTCCAGCACCTCCCGCTCACGTGCCTCGACCTCGCCCAGCTCATCGGCGGTGACCTGCGCGGCGCGCAGCACGTCATCGTTGATCACGCGCACACCGCCCTCACCGATCGCTCCCATGCCCAGCTCCGGCTGGAAGGGCACGCCGAGTTTCCGCACCAGGCAGACATCCAGTGGCGCGCCCAGCGCGTCGGCGACCTCAGCGGCGACCGGGACCCCGCCACGGGGCAGACCCAGCACCACCACCTCGGCTCCCTTGAAATGTGCCAGCCGGCCGGCCAGCTGCCGGCCGGCCTCACGACGATCCATGAACAACACGATCCGACCTCCTCAGCCCCGAGGACATGGTGAGCAACGCGACGCCCCGTACTTCCATGCTCGCCCCAGCAGGGCACGGTCGCGCACCGCCGCGGACCCGCGGTCACCGTGGTGAGCCGCCGCCCTCGCCGCGGGGTCCACCCCACCGTCTCGGCTGCTCACAGCCGCAACACCCAGTTCGTGTCAGCGGAGTTGGGCCATTGTGTCCCGTCTCCGTTGATCTGGTCCCGTTGGTGCTGCTGTCGGTGGGGGTGGCAGGCGATCGTCCCTACCACGACGGCCACGATCGGGGCGACATCACTTCTTCGACTCCAGAATGCCGTCCAGCGTCCGGCGCCGCCGCATTCTGCTCATCGTCGGATCGCTCTCGACGTAGTACCAGACAAGACCCATCGCCTGTTCGAACGCCCATGCCTGGCCACGCTCCCACTCCAGATCGTCACAGACCAGTGAGTTCTTTCAGAGTGGCCACTGATCAGGTGACCGGCGGGCATGCCGCGACGCACGAGGCTCCCGTGTCGTTGGGAGAGGTGTTCGACGTCTCAACTCAGCAGCGCGGGAGCCTCGTTGGTTCCCTATACTGCCGCACGCGACCTGCCTCACGCCCTGGTCGAGTGGGTAACCATGCTCATCGTCAACCGTGAGGGTGACCGCCGCTGCAAACTTCCGCCTCACCAGCGGGCCCTCGTCAGCCTGGTCTACCTCCGCCGGCACGACACCCTCACGCAGATCGCCACAGGCTTCGGCATATCCGTCGGCACTGCCCACGCCTACGTCACCGCCGTCGTCGGCCACCTGTCCCGCCGGGCACCCGGACTGCCGCGGATCCTGCGGGAGACCGATCCCGAGTACGTACTGCTCGACGGCACGCTCACAGAATGCGACCGCGTAGTGACAGCCCGGCCCGCTGCGGGCGGGGCTCCAGTTTCAGGTACACCGACGCGATCGGCCCCGGGATCTCGCACAGGGTCCTCAGGATGTCGTCGTTGACCGACGTCGTGGTTCCCATGTCGGGCTCCCGTGGTGGGCGCGCCCGTCCGCGACGACTCCGGGGCATCGGGACCGAATCCGAGAAACCGCTCAGGAATCGAGATCCCCATGAGCTACGGCGGCGGCGTCAGGACCGCTCAGGCAGGGCGCCCGGCCGCGGACCACAAACACATCTCCGGCGCGCCCGCTCCGGGCGCGCTGCGGTCCCTTCTCGCCGCCGCGTAGCTGATCACGTCTCGCAGCGGTGTCGTGCGGTCAGACGGAGACCTGCAAGGTGGGCTCCCTTCGCCGGCATTGTCCGGATCAGGTGATGGAGGTCGCCTTCCGGTCTCACAGACCTTCCAGCCTCTCAGCCCGACCGTCGACAAACACCCCGCGCGGAGCCTCCGCCCATCACCCGGGGCCATCCGGTCGAACTCCCTCGCTCGCCCTGCAGGCCAACTTCCACGATACGCCCGCCCCCACCCAGTGCCAAGGCGGACGACCCCGTCACTGCCCCGATGGCCAGACCCGAAGGCGGCTCGGTGACCCGCCGTCCCCCGGCTGCCCACTCACGGCAACTGATGCCCCGCCGTTCGTCCGCGAGCGGGCGGAACGGGACGGGGGCGCCACCGCCAAACCACGGCGGACGGCGGCGCCCGGGGACTGCGTCGGACCGCTGTCTCGCGTTGGGCCGGGCGGCCCATGTCCCACAGTCTCGGCCGCGGCCACACTGGAGATACGGGCTTTGGACGAAGAAGGTGGTTCCCGTGTCGGATCGGGTCGTCGCAATCGTGTGGCCGGACGAGCGCGGGATGGTGTTGCGGCTGGGCCCGCGGCGCGGGGTCGCGACCCCGGGAGCCGGTTCAGGATCCCGCTGACGGACCGGATGTCGAAGGTCGCCCCGCGCACGGTGACCGACGTCATCGCCGGCAACCCCGTCGTCCCGCGGTCGCAGTACCCGCAGATCCTCGCCGAGATCGCCGCCGAGAAGAACTCCACCATCGTCTTCCCGCCCAGTTACTCGAAGCGCCCGGGCCCTGACCCGCTTCGTCGACCGGGAAAGGAGGTCCGCGACGACCGCACCAGCGGTCACACCGACGAGCCCGACAGCGGGCGACTGCCCCGGGCAGGACTCACCCACCCCCCGGGACGGAACCCTCACCGACCCCCTCAGAGGACAGGTCTGGACATGAACGAGCAGACAACGAACAAGCCGACGCGTACCAAGACGTGGACTCTGCGCGTGGACCTCTTCGAGGAGGGCGACGCCACGAAGGTGCACGCCGTCCTCGACACCGGTGACAACCGGCTGGAGAGCCGCACCGAAGCCCACCGCAACCCGCACGACCCTCCCGCGCCCGAGATCGGCGACGAATACGCGGCCGGGCGCGCCCTGGTCGAGCTCGGCCACCAACTGCTGCGCTTCGGCATGGCCGACGCCGACGCCAATGAACCGCCCCTGCACGGATGACCGCCACGGATCCGACCCACCGGCCGCGGCCTGTCCGCTCGTCGCGGCGCCGTCCGGTCCCTCACTGAGGGAACGGTGTTCATGAAGTACGCAGGCGGCGGGAGTGCCGATCACCGCCGGGCCCGGCTCGGAGACATCGGCCGACGAGTGGCCCGGCGCTGGCACCTGCTCGGTCTCGGTCGCAGGGACCTGGCAGACCGGGCGACACGCCGGGGTACATGCGGTCGTCGGCCGGTGCCGTCGACGCCGTGATGCTCACCCGGCGGGCTGCGGCACGCGGCACGTCCGCTGGGAACCGCTGGGCGGCGAGCCCGGGGGAGCCCCCGGCCGTGCCCCTCGCCGGCACATCCCGTCCCGAAGGATCTTCCGGAGAGGAGTGCTGGGGAAGCCGCCGCCCGACGGGATCGGCCGCATCGCGCCGTCGACCGGCAGCGGGCCCCGTCGTGCGACCGGTCGACTATCGACTCCACGAAGGCAGAGCAGGGCTGGCCTGGTGGGTATCCGGGCTGGTGACGGCGTAGACAGTCTCCCGGGTCCGCCGCTTGCCGCTCTCCTGGCGGGTCCAGTCACTGACGCGTCGGACCAGCCGCTGCCGGTTTCCCCCCAAGGGCCGAACGGCACAGCAGGTGGCCACGGCCAAGGTCCTACGGCTTGCCGGATGTGTTCCGGATGAGTGAGGTCAGGAGATGACTGCGGCGTGGTGGCCAGGGCTCGAGGCGCGGGCCGGATAGGGGTCTGTCATGACGACGATTCCCCTGCGCCGACGTCCTGCTCTCCTCGGCCTGGCCACCGCCGTGCTCCTGACCGCACCGACCGCGATGGCAGCCACGCCACCAGCCCCCTCCGGCGCCCTCTTCCTCTCGAAATCTGTGGCCTCGGCCGACGGGAAGCCCTCCCCGCCGGCCGACACCGGCTGGCAGGTCGAGAAGTTCAAGCACCAACTGGCCAGATCCGGCTACGTCTCGCAGACGGGAACCGAGGCAGTCTTCGACCTGAACAAGAGGTACTGCGAAGGCGCCGTCTTCAGCGCCATGTGGCCCAATCCCCAGTCGCCCTACATCGTCACCGGCATGCCGGAGGTCCCGGGTCAGGCGCCCAACACCAACCCACCCGCGACGTGGCGCCTGCGGCAGGACGAGGCCATTGTCCTGATCGGCACGACCCCGCCGCCGGAGGAGTACTTCTCCTTCGACCTCACCATGCTGAAAGGCTCCCTGCCGACCGGCCCGGTCCTGTGGACCTCAGTCGGCGACCCGGTCAACAACAAGACCGTGCGCACACAGGGCCGAACACCGTACGACCGCCCGTTCGCCCTGGTGATCACGGGTAACGGACGCACCCGGACGGAGGTGAACAGGATGCTGGGCGCCTCCGGGCTGGGTCGCGCGACGAACAACCTGACGATCCCTCCAGCCATGTACCGGCTCGGCCTCGACCAGGACTCCGACCAGTTCCTGTTCGGCATCCGCACAGCCGTGGCCGAGCCCGGTTTCGAGAAGGCGCTCGACGACTACCGCGCCACACCTCCGCTCCAGGTCTTCCGGGTACGGCCACAGAGCGGCTCCGGGGACGAGACGACGCCGGTGTACGAACCCGATCCGCTGCCCGTCCCTCGCCTGCGTGTCTCCGGGACCGGGGCCACCGAACTCGACCTCAACCCCACCCTGCAACTGCTGCGCCAGCGGATCATCGACGCCCACCCGGGATATGAGGCGCGCGACGAAGTGGTCGAGCGCGGCTTCGAGGAGTCGAACCCGGGGCTGCAGGACAACCTGGTGATCGATCCGCCCATCACGGGGGTGGGCGCCCTCTCCAACGACGCCGACGACCCGATCACCCGGAACTTCAGCCTGCCGGACGGCTCCTTCGTCGTCGCGTACGGCACGAACCACGCGGCCACCCGCCAGGCGACCTACTCGAGCGCCACCCTCTACGCCGACGCCAAGGCCGCCGTGGCCCTGGCCGCCAAGAACAACCGTGAACTGCAAGGCAGCGCACGCGACTTCATCCCCGACCAGCCGAACGCGGACCAGCTCTACACCTGGACCTTCAGCCGCGCCGGCGACACCGGACCGGCCGGCCCGCACGTCACCACACTCCCGCCCACCAGCACCGACTTCTGCGCGCAGCACGGCACCAACCGGCCCGTCGACATGAGCACGCTCCGCTTCGTAGCACGCGCCTACATGCAACCCGACACCCTCACCCGCCCCGCCCTCTCCTCGCTACTCCTGGACCGGCTGCTCATCTTCACGCCGAAGAAGTAGAGGTGCCGGCAGGGCGAGCAGCGGGCCGCCGCCAGGGGTTCCGGCAGGGGCGGTTGCAAGTCCCGGGATCGCGTAGACCGTCTGTACCCGGCGGAAGTTGACGCAGCAACAGCACAGGCACGAGACCGGTGATCATCAGGGTGTCTACGCCAGCTGATCACATTGAGGTCCCGTGCCTGCCGCTTCGTCTCCCCGATCCCCTGCCGTCCTCAGGACCAGACGCGCTGGCTGGTGCAGGAGAAGAAGGCGCACGACATCGCGGTGATCAAGGGAAACCAGCCGGCCGCGTCGACCCAGCCGCGGGGACCCACCGGTTGGCCCGTCCCGCGAGCCCCATGAACGCCGGGCCCCCGACCCGGCCCCATTCCCCCACCGGTCTTCTCCCCGAGACAGAGCACCGCCGGGGCCGAACGGCCCACGGTCGAGACCAGCCTTCCTTTATTTCAACCTGTTCGCCGTCGTGAGCCAGTGGACTGCTCGGTACGGGGAACCCCACTGTCCGGAATCGCCGGGGTCGCAGCGTGGAAGCACGATCACGAGCGGGAGCAGTCCCGGCCCGGTTCGACGGTCGCCGAAACCGCGGCCGAAAGTTTGCGGTTCAGCGGGGGCCGGGCTGTCGCACCACGGCGACGGGGCAGTGCGCGTGGTGCAGCGCCGCCAGGCTCACCGAGCCGAGCAGCAGGCCCGCGAAGCCACCGCGTCCCCGTGCGCCGACGACGAGGAGCTGCGCGGCGCCGCTTGCCTCGATCAGAGCCTCGCGCGTGGGACCGTGCACCAAGCGGAGCTCGACCGGGACCTCCGGATAGCTCTCCCGGTGCCCCGCGAGCGCCTCGGCGAGCAGGCGTTCCTCGGCCTCGGCGAGCATGCCCGGTGCGCTCGCGTACGGTTCGGCGGGGTCCTGCGGCGGGGGCACGGGGGCGTTCCAAGTGGTCCAGGCATGCAGGGCGACGAGGCCGGCGCCGCGCAGCGCGGCCTCCGCGAACGCGAAGTCCACCGCTGCCGAGCCGGCCCGGGAGCCGTCTGCCCCCAGCAGAATCGGCCCGGCCGGCTCCGACTGGTCCCGCACGACGAGCACGGGACATCGGCCGTGTGCCGCAAGATGCACCGCCGTGGAGCCCACCATCAGTCCGACGAGCCCTCCCACGCCCCGGGATCCGACGACCGACAGCTCCGCGGCACGCGACTGTGCCTCAAGGACCGTCACCGGCGCTCCCCTCACCACGACATGGGTGACGTCCACTGTCGGCGCCACCGTCCTGGCTCGTTCCACCGCCGCGGTGACCAGGCCCTCGGACATCCTCTGGATCTCGTCCCGGGTCGGCATCGGCAGGGCCTGCCACAACGGCACACGCGCCACAGGCCAGTGGAAGGCGTGCACGATCCGCAGCTCCGCGTCTCGCCACCGGGCCTCCCTGGCCGCCGCCTCCACGGCGCCAAGGCTCGACGTAGAGCCGTCCGCTCCCACGATCACCAGCCCACTCACGGCGCTCCTCCGCCCGGATCGTCAGAGGCACAGCGCGCTCACACGAAGGGTGTGCACGGGGCGCCTGGGACGTGACCTGATCGTCTTCACCGGGAAATACGCCGCCAAGCTCGGTGCGGGAAGACACCGCCCGGGATCTCCCGTCGGTCGGACCGGCCCTTGGACCTGGTCTCCCGCGTTCGGGACGGCTGTGCCGAGTCGTTCACGGGCGTCCTCCCTCCTCCGCTGTGTACGGCCACGGTCCGTCGCCGTACAGCTGCTCGGGTGATACGAGGAGCACGTCCCCGTTCTCCTCGGCTGCCCGGAGTCCCGGGCTGAACCCGGCGGCCGAGTAGCAGACGAGGCGGGTCCGGCCGGTGTCCTCGCCGAGAGCGGCGAGGCGCGTCAGATGGCCGCGCAGCCGTTCGAGGTGGGGCGTGTCCATCGGGTGCGTCCAGGAAACCAACCCGATCGACAGCAGCGGACCGGGGCGGCGGCCTTGCTCACCGCGCACCACGACGTCGATGATCACCGGCTCACCGGTGGTGTGGGGCAGGGAGCCCGACACCGCGGATTCCGGCGCTTCTCCGAAGAGCTCCGCCGGGGCGTACAGGACCGCCCACTCCCGGCAGATCCGAGCGAAGTACGGGCCCGCCACATCTCTTTCGAAGACGGCCCGGGCCTGCCGCCAGATCTCGTCGATCTCCGTGACATCCGCGTCTACGAGTTCCGGGCGGTGCGGGCGGATCACCGCGTGGTCGAAGGCCAGCAGCGGTTCGGTGATGCGGTAGTGGATCAGCCCCGGCTGGAAGGCGTCGGGCTCACCGCGGACCAGGCCGCGTTCTTCGAGGTGGGACAGAATGTGTGGCACGTCCGTCGCCGGCCGGTCGAGGAAATCGGCGATCTCCCCGGGCGTGGAGCGGCCGGCGGCGAGCGCGGCCACGGTGGAGTGGCACACGGCGACGTCCCAGCTGTCCGGTACCCGGTCCAGGATGTGCCCGGCCTTCCAGAACAACGGCAGCCTCGGGCTGAGCACCCGCTCCTGTATCCACCGGTCGAAGTCGGCGAAGCCGGTGGGGGGACGGTCGCCTGCGGGGTCGAAGCGGAAGGCCGCGCTGCCACCGACGACGGCATGCACGCGCAACGCGAGCGCGAGGTCCTCGATCGCCCACAGGTCCCTTGCCCGCCGGAAGTCCAGTGGTGCCACCTCCACGACCTGGTCCACCCACCTGTCGGCGCCACTGAGCAGTCGGGTCATCACCGGTGTCGTACTCCCACAGAGCAGCAGCCGGAGCCGCGAGGAACCGCCTTGGCCATCGCCCAGCTGATGGCACACCTCGTTGATCGTGGCCGGGAGCCCTGGGCTCTGCCGTACGACCTCGGGGAATCCGTCGATGACGACCAATGCGGTCGGTCCATGCCCCGTGACCGCCAGCGCGAGCAGCGCGTCCCTCCATCCCGTCCAGTGAGGCGCCCGTGCGAGACCGGCATGGCGCGCGTACCGCTGGGCGAGCGCGCGGAGGGTCTCGGCCTGAGCGGCTTCCTGGCAGCTGAAATAGAACCCGCCCGTCGCACGGGTCAAGGCCTTGAGAAGAAACGACTTGCCGTGCCCCCGTGGACCGGTGACGACACCGATCGCGGGCCCGGGACGTGGATCGCCGACGAACGCGACAAGCCTGTCCCACTCGGCCTCACGGTCGTAGAGCCCCTGAGGCCGGGCGACAGGGGTGACCAGTGCTCCCACTGTTCCCTCCCTTTCCCAGAACACCTTCTCGTGCCTGTGGAGGACCCGCCGAATGCCAGGGGCGAGGAGAGGGGTCTTCGCCCCGCTCATCTCACGATACGAGCCGGGGGGCCGGGCCGTGAGGTCCCGATCAGTCCCTCGAAGAACCCCGTTCGGCCCCTCCCCTAGCGCCACCGATACGTGCCGCTGGATGCCGGCCGCTCAGGAGACGCCGGCGTCCAGGAGCCGCTGAGCGTCGGCACCGAGCCCGATGAGTACGAAGTCGACGCCGACGCTCCTGCACATCCGGTGGGACCGCCTGGTTCATGGCCAACGCTGCCTACGGGCACTACGCCGAACTGCGCCGTACCCAGCTGGTCTCACGCCATGTCGTCAGCGCGGAATCGCTGGCCGATGCCGACAACCAGGGCGGCGCGCGTTCGGATGGTGTGCTGGTGCCGGTGAAGCGGCATGACGCCGACGGGCGCCGCGGTGCGGTCGTACGGGTGGCTGCGGGGCAGCGGGAAGGCGGGCACGTGGGCATCTGGTGTGAGGGCCAAGGCCGCGTCACCTCGCCTCCCATCCGTCCGGAGGCCGCCGTGTCGGCCGGTCTGGCTGTGGGCTGCGGCACCGTGGTTGGTACCGTCGCCGCGGCCTTCGCTGCCCGCGAGATCGTCCGTATCACCGCCGACCGGCACCGGCTCGTCGAGTGGGGCCGCGAATGGGAGCGGGTGGAACCTCGCTGGACCGGCCGTGCGGTATGACCGCTCAGGCTGGTGGCACACGGCTCGTGGCCGCCCGGCTCGCCGTCGACCAAGGATACGGCGGAAGGCGGGGCGCGCAGCGTGCTCCGCGCGAGCACACGGCGTGAGGGCAGGGGGCACGTCATTTCGGTTGCGGGTGGGCGTGTGACCAGGTTGGTCATCGGTTCCCGCCTGTGCGACTGGCCCCCGTGGGGAGCCGCGCGCACGCTGGAGGTGGATCATCCGGGGTCGGCAGCGAGGTGGTGGTGATGATGCGGTTCGGGACATCAGCCGGGCTGGGCCCACGTCTGGGCCGCGCCCTCACTTCGGGGTGAGGGGCCGTGCCGGGCGAGCTCGGGGTACCGGAGTCGGCTTCGGTGTCGTTGGACCCCGAGGAGCGGGTGGAGCTGCTGCTGCGGGACCTGCGCAGTACGCGGGAGGGGCTGACCTCGCGGGAGGCGGCCCGGCGGCTGGTGCACTACGGGCCGAACATGCTGCGCCGGCGCGGTGGCCGACGCTGGCCGGGTGAGCTGGCGAGGCAGTTCACGCACCCCTTGGCGCTGCTGCTGTGGGCGGCGGCGCTGCTGGCGTGGTGGGCGGGGATTGTCGCGGTGGCGCTGGCCGTCGTCGTGGTGATCGTGGTCAACGCCGGGTTCGCGTTCGTGCAGGAGATGCAGGCCGAGCGGGCGGTGGAGGCGCTGGCGGCCTATCTGCCGGAGCGGGCGAAGGTGCTGCGTGACGGGCAGGAGCTGGTGGTCGATGCGGTCGGCCTGGTTCCGGGGGATGTGCTGGTGGTGGAGGAGGGGGACCGGATCTCGGCCGACGCGCGGCTGATCACGGGTGGGGTGGAGGTCGACCTGTCGGCGCTGACGGGCGAGTCGATGCCCGCCTACCGCTCCGCCGACCTCACCGATGTGCACGTGCCGCTGCTGCAGGCCCGGGACCTCGTGTTCAGCGGGACCGTGTGCACGGAGGGTGAGGGGCGGGCACTGGTCTTCGCCACCGGCATGCACACCGAGCTGGGCCGCATCGCCGCCCTGTCCGAGCGGGTGGAGCGCGAGGTCAGCCCGCTGGAGAGCCAGGTCAGACGGGTGGCCTGGCTGATCGCCCTGATCGCGGTGGTCACCGGCCTGGCGTTCTTGCCGATAGCGGTGTACGGGGCGAGGCTGCCGTTCCACGACGCGGTCGTCTTCGCGGTCGGCCTGCTGGTGGGCAACGTGCCCGAAGGGCTGCTGCCGGTGATCACCCTGGCCCTGGCCCTGGGCGTGCGGGAGCTGGTGCGGCGTGGGGCGGTCGTCAAGCGGCTCAGCGCGGTGGAGACGCTGGGTTCGGCGGACGTGATCTGCACCGACAAGACCGGCACCCTGACCGAGAACCGCATGCATGTCGCCACCGTGTGGACCGCAGCCGGACCCCAGCGCCTCACCGGCGCCGGCACGGCGGACGACGGCGCCCTCGCCGCCCTCGCCGCGGTGATGGCCCGCTGCAACAACGCCCATCCCGCCACCGACGGCACCGACGGCACCGCGATCGGAGATCCCACCGAACTCGCCCTGCTGGAGGCCGCCGACCGTCTGGGCCACGCCATCCCCCCCGCCGACCGGGAACGGGCCCGTCGCCGGCAGTTCCACTTCGACCCGGTGCTCAAGCTGATGTCGACCGTGGACGAGCGTGATCACGGAATGTGGACGGACACCAAGGGCGCACCCGAAGCGGTCATCCCCCGCTGCAGCCTGATCTTGCAGAGCGACGCACGCACCCAGCCCCTCACCGAGGACGCCCGCCGCGAGGTCCAGGAGCAGGTCGATGCCCTGGCCCGGCAGGGGCTACGGGTCCTGGCCATGGCCCAGCGCCGCCTGGACGCATCCGCGCCGCCAGATTCCCGCGCCGAAGCCGAGCAGGACCTGACCCTGATCGGCCTGGCAGCCATGGCGGACCCGCCCCGCCCCGAGGTCGCCGAGGCCGTCGCCCAGTGCCATCACGCGGGCATCAGAGTCATCATCGTCACCGGCGACCACGCCCTGACCGCCGCAGCCATCGCCCACCAGGTCGGCATCGGCAGCCCCCACACCCGGGTGGTCACCGGCGGGGAACTCGACCGCATGCCCGAGGACGACCTCGACCACCTGCTGCGCAACCACCGCGAACCGATCTTCGCCCGCAGCTCACCGGAGGCCAAACTACGGATCGCCGACGCGCTGCGCGCCGAAGGCCACGTGGTCGCCATGACCGGCGACGGCGTCAACGACGCCCCCGCCCTTAGGCGCGCCGACATCGGCGTCGCCATGGGACGCTCCGGTACCGACGTCGCCCGCGAAGCGGCCACCATGGTCCTCACCGACGACAACTTCGCCACCATCGTCACGGCCGTAAGCGCCGGGCGCCGGATCTACGACAACATCCGCAAGTTCATCTGTTACATCTTCGCCCACACCACCCCCGAGGTCACCCCCTTCCTGGTGTTCGCCCTGGGCGGCGGAGCGATCCCCCTGCCCCTGACCGTGCTGCAACTCCTGGCCTTCGACGTCGGCACCGAAACCCTGCCCGCCCTCGCCCTGGGCCGCGAACGCGCCGAACCCGGCCTGATGGACCGCGTGCCGCGCCCCCGCTCCGAAGGAGTCATCCGCGGCTCCATGCTCCTGCGCGCCTGGCTCTTCCTCGGCGTCATCTGCGCCGTCCTGCAGATGGCGGGATTCTTCACCGTCCTCATCCACGCCGGCTGGCACCCCGGCGACCCCACCGGCCCCGGCACCCCCCTCCACCACGCCTACCAGCAGGCCACCACCATGACCTTCCTGGGCATGATCGCCGGACAGATCGGCACCGCCTTCGCCGCCCGCACCGACCACGCCTCCCTGCGCTCCATCGGCGTCTTCACCAACCCCCTGCTGCTCTGGGGCATCGGATTCGAACTCGCCCTGGCCGCGCTGTTCATCTACGCCCCGCCCTTCCAGCACCTGCTGGGCACCGCCGCCCTCACACCTGCCATGGTCGCGCTCGTCATTCCGTTCCCCTTCGTGGTGTGGGGAGCCGACGAACTGCGACGCTGGCTCGTGCGAAGACGAGCGCCGGCCTCGGTCGCCGCCCGTCAAAGCGGCCGTGCGTAAGACGTCGCGGCGCTTGGCCGAGCGGCGGCCGACGTGGCGCTACCGACCCTCCCGGCGGTCTTCAGGCACAGCGGCTGGACGGTGCGGATCACGCGGCCGACCTCGCGGAAGGCGGCGTAGGTGGCGTTCTTCTTGGAGCCCGAGCGCAGCCGCTTGAGCAGCGTGGACGAAGGGACCGCCCCCTCCCGTACGGAGACCGCGACCTTCATCGGGTGGCGGAACTGGGACTCGATCAGGTCCCAGTCGATGACGTTCTTCCCCACCTCGCCGAACAGCGCGTCGATGTGCACGTACTCGGTGGACTTGCTCACCCGGTGGAAGGTCAGGCCCTTCCAGTTCCTGATCCTGGGCATGAGATCGAAGCCCAGCAGGTGCGCGAGTGCGAACACCGGCTGCGACTGACCCTGGGTGTCCGCGTGCACGGTGGTCGGCTTGACCTCGGAGAAGTTCTTCAGCAGGCCCTCGATGATGTGGACGGCCTCCCACACCCCGCACGGTGTGCGGGCCGTTCCGCTCGCTGCGCGGCCGGCCCGGTCACAGCCCGGGGATCGCGTTTCGCCGCAGCTGCAGTTCGGAGCGGACGAGTTCGAGGAGACGGCCGGTCCAGTTGCGGCCTCGGCCGCCGTTCTCACCCCAGAAGGCCGAGTCGATGTCGTCGTAGATCATGGTGGCGTCGTCCGTCGCGAGCAGGATCTCGGCCAGTTGGGGATGCTGGTCGTACTTGGCACGGAGCAGCCGGGTCATGACGGCGGCGCGGACGTGCTCCCAGCCTTCATGGCGAGCTGCAGCCGCCGCGAGTTCGCGTGCCGCGAATGCGGTGTCCGCCGCCGCGATCGCGCTGCGGACCTCCGGCCGAGTGACCGACAGGGCCCAGTAGGCGTGGGCGACGGAGGGGTAGACGACCTCCCCGACGGTGAGGGGGGCCGGGTAGTCGTTGCGCAGTCCGCGGCGGCCGGGATCGGACACCGCCTCGTTCGGATACGACGCGGAGAGGTGGACCGCCGGGGCGTACGCGACCTCCGGCCCGTCCGCCGGGACGCGCGTGTCGTGCTGCGCACGCCAGTGGGCGCGCTCCTCGAAGTACGCGAGGGCCCTGTCGTACGCCTCCGATGAGACCGGCGGGTCACTCGGCAGGTAGGTCCGGCCGCCGGGCCCCGCCACCAGCACCCGCAGCGGCCAGTCCTTCCTGTCCATGTCGCCCAGCGCGTAGCGGCGGTTGGAGGCCGGGACGGCCAGGAACGCGGTGTGTGCGGCGGCGCGGTTCTCCTCTGTCCGATCCGCGAGGAAGACGTCGACGGCGGCCAGGCAACGGTCGGTGGAGTCGGGCCGCTGGTTCAACCGGTCGATGGTGTCACGGACTTCGGCGACCACCAGTTCAGGGGTGAGCCAGCTCCGCGGCTCACTGAACTTCCAGGACGCCAGATCGTGCGCGGATGCCTCGGCGCCGTCCGGGAGGGTGGTGGCCACCCAGCCGGTCCGCAGCTTCTCCTCGAACTCCTCGACGGTGACCAGGCCCCAGCAGTCGATGAGTCCGTCGGCGTAGATGAACAGGTCGGTGAGGAAGTAGCTGCCGTTACGGATGAAGGCGTGCCGCCAGGTCCCGGGTATACGGACACCGTCCGCGGTGCGATAGGTGATACGTCTGCCGATCATCCCGCGATTGTGCCGGAGCGACCGCGGGGCGGACCATCAGGCAGACTATGATCACGGCAGTCCTGCGCCCTTCACAGGGGCACACAGTGTGTCGTTCTGGTCAGGGAGCAACGGTTGAAGATGAGGGCTCTTCGCTCGATCGCCGCAGGTGTCCTGTTCCTGCAGGTGGCCTATGTGGTGGTGGCGGGGGTCCTCCTCGCCGTCTTCCTGGAGGACACCTCGGAAATCGACCACACGGACCCGCCCGCGGCCGGAGCGGCGTTCTCCCTGCTCGCCGAAGTGGCGGTGATCGGTGCGCTGTTCGCCTGCGCCCTGCTGCTCGCGGCCCCCGGGAAGTTCACCCGGGTTCCCCGA
The DNA here is from genome assembly GCF_040297565.1 of Streptomyces sp. NPDC001728. Classification (NCBI taxonomy): domain Bacteria; kingdom Bacillati; phylum Actinomycetota; class Actinomycetes; order Kitasatosporales; family Streptomycetaceae; genus Streptomyces; species Streptomyces sp. NPDC001728. The sequence continues at coordinate 58,309 of NZ_JBEOZK010000025.1, read as the reverse complement.
TGGCTCGCGCGGATTCTCTTCGGGGTCGTGGTACTCGTCGAATGCGCGACCATCGTGGCAGCCCTGCTGAACATCGGCATGCAGAGTTTCGGACCTGACGAATTCCTGAACGTCCTCATGATCCTCCTTTCCGGGGCCGCAGCATGCGTCTCGGTGGCCGAGGTGTTCCGAGGAGGTTCCGGCCCGCGCGGGCGCCGCGGGCCGTCTTCCGGGTCAGGTCGTCCGGCGGCGGGCGCGGAGTAGGCGGGCGCCCTTCACCGCGTAGACGGCGGCCACGAGCGCGAGGCCGGCGAGGGAGAGCCAGGCCCAGGATGCCGTCAGGAAGAGGCTCAGCATCAGGCCGACGAACATGAGCAGGCTGCCGAGGGTGTCCAGCAGGTCGAAACGCCCTTGGGTCCGCAGCGCGGGGTCGGTGTCGCGCATCCGGCGGATGACGGGGACGAGGCCCAGGGCCTGGAGGCCGGTCATGCCGAGCGCGACCCACAAGAACCATTCAGGTATGTCCACGGCGCGGACTTTACCGCCCGCCCGCCGATCGCTTCCGGCCATTGGGTGAACAGAGCCTGGCGCCGCCCGGACCCGGTACTCCACCAGTCAACGCCCCTCGAACGAGCGCGCATTCGGGGTTGGCGTGCCGCCGAAGGGCCCCCGCAGCCTCCCCCGCGCGGGCCCTTCCTTCTCGCTGCCGGCTCAGACCGGGATGCCCGGGCCCCAGTACGGGCCGTCGTGTTCGCGGACCTTGCCGTCGTCGTCGAGGACCACGAAGCGGTCGAAGGTGCGGGCGAACCAGCGGTCGTGGGTGACCGAGAGGACCGTGCCCTCGAAGAGTTCGAGCGCTGCCTCCAGGGCCTCGGCGCTGTGCAGGTCCAGGTTGTCCGTGGGCTCGTCGAGCAACAGCAGTGTGGCGCCCTGCAGTTCGAGCAGCAGGATCTGGAAGCGGGCCTGCTGGCCACCGGACAGCGACTCGAAGGTCTGGTCGGCCTGGGCCTGGAGTTCGTAGCGCCGCAGCGCGGACACCGCCCCGCCGCGCTCCCGGCCGTCCCGGTCCCCGTCACCCCGGCCCAGGATCTCCACCAGGGTGCGTCCGATCAGGTCGGGCCGCTGCTGGGTCTGCGCGAACCAGCCGGGCCGGACCCGCCCGCCGAGGCGGGCGGTGCCCGTGTGGGCGACCGGCTCGCCGTGCCGGTCCGGTTCGTAGAGCTCCAGGTCGCTGCCGCCGGCAGCGAGCAGCCGCAGCAGATGGGACTTTCCTGTGCCGTTGGCGCCCAGCACCGCGACCCGCTCCCCGAAGAACACCTCCAGGTCGAACGGCTTTGTGAGTCCCCGTAGTTCGAGGCCCTCGCAGCGGACCGCGCGAAGCGCCGTACGGTCGCCGCGCAGCCGCATGCGGACGTTCTGCTCGACCGGGCGCTCCGGCGGCGGGCCGGCCTCCTCGAAGCGGGCCAGCCGGGTCTGCGTCGCCCGGTACTTCCCTGCCATCGACGCCGAGATCTTCGCCTGCTGCTGGAGGGTGCGGACCAGGTCCTTGAGCCGCTGGTGCTCCTCGGACCAGCGGCGGTGCAGCTCGTCGAGACGTTCCAGACGCGCCGTACGGGCCTCGTGGTAGTCGCGGAAACCGCCGCCGTGCACCCAGACGCCCCCGGCCTCCAGGGTGAGCACCCGGGTGGCCGTCGCGGCGAGCAGTTCGCGGTCGTGGCTGACGTACAGCACGGTCTTCGGGGAGGCCGCCATGGTCTCCTCCAGCTGCCGCTTTCCCGGTACGTCGAGGTAGTTGTCCGGTTCGTCCAGGAGCAGCACCTGCGCACTGCCCCGGAACAGCGCCTCAAGGGCGAGCCGCTTCTGCTCTCCGCCGGAGAGGGTGCGCAGCTCACGGAACCGGGCCAGGTCGAAGGGCAGCCGGAGTGCGGCCTGGGTGACGAGATCCCATTCGACCTCGGCGTCGTAGCCGCCGGCATCGCCCCACACGGACAACGCTTCGGCGTATCGGATCTGGACGGCCTCGCTGTCCGACTCCATCATGGCGAGTTCAGCACGTTCCATGTCCGAAAATGCTCGCCGCAATTCCGGCCGGGCAAGGGATACGAGGAATTCGTGCACCGTGGTCGAATCCCGCACCGAACCGATGAACTGGGGCATCACCCCCAGCCCGCCGACCACCCGTACGGTTCCGGATTCCGGCTTCAACTCGCCTGTGACCAGGCGCAACAACGTCGTCTTCCCCAGTCCGTTCGCACCGATCAGGGCTACCTTGTCGCCGTCCCCGACTCGGAAGGACGCATCGTGAAAAAGCATCCGACCGTCGGCCAACCAGTATTCAAGACCGGAAACCTCCAGAAATCCCATCGATCTCCCACCCCTCGCCGGCCGGTGTGACGCGTCTGAATCGGTTCAATCTCTCACGGCGGTCTTGAGCGAGAGAAATTGCCGTGACACCGTCACCACCGACCGGTCGTTCGGGGCACCTCCCGTTCGGCTCGGCGACCACTGGGTGGTCGGAAACGGGCAACACCCGTGCCCCCGACCGCCCGTCCACTCGAAGAGAGGGGAAACACCATGGAGTCCAACGCTCAGCGTCCGGAGACCCAGGAGACCGCCGAACTGCACCAGGCGGACACGGCCGGCACGCCGGAGCTCGAGACCGACGGTCTCGTCTTCAAGCGTGAACTGCTCAACGAGTTCCTCGGCAACCGCGTCCGCAGCTGATCACCGCCGCCGGGCCCCGGGACCGTACACGGCCCCGGGGCCCGGCCGGCCAGCCGAATCGCCCGGCGCACCGCCGGCAGCCGACCGACCGGGGGGAGCCGTGACCGAAGTGGGCACTCAGTACGCCCGAGCCGAGGGCCGCGACACCGCCCTCGTGGTGGACCTCGACGCCTGGCCGCTCAGCCTGGATCCCTTCCATGTCGTGGACTTCAACCAGGCCACGGTCCTGGACGCCCTGGTCGACCCGCTCACCCGCGACCTCGCCCGCGGTCCCGGCACCGCGCCGTCCGCACTCGCCTCGCTCACCCCGCTCGACGGGGAACGGGTCTGGCTGCTGAGGCCGGCCCCCGGACAGCGCTGGGACGACGGCAGCCCGGTGCGGACCGAGGAGGTCGCCGCCGGGGTCCACCGGGCCTGGGGACCCACCGGTCTGCCGCTGCCCGCCGCCTACGACACCGACGGCACCGGCTCCCCGGTGACCACCCGGGTCGTGCCCGACCCGGCGGACGGCTCCCCGGTCGTCGAACTGCGCTCCCCGCTGCCGCTGCCCTATCTGCCGCAGCTCCTCGCCTTCCCCGGCGCCGCGCCCGTCCGGGAGACGCCCGACGGCGGCTGGACCGCGAGCGGCCCCTTCCGGCCGGTCCTGGCCGACCGCGCCCGGGGCCGGATCGAGCTGCGCCGCAAGCCGTCCCGCCGTACCGGGCCCGGAACCCCCGAACGGCTCGCCTTCCAGGTGTACGCCGACCGGGCCGACGCCCTCGCCGCCCTGGCCGACGGCCGGCTCGATCTCTCGGTCAACACCGGCCTGAATCCTGCTGAGTTCACTGCTGCAGCCGCCCGACCCGGCGCGACCGTGCGCGGACTGTCCATGGCCTGCCAGCTCTGGGTGCGTCCCGGCATCGACAGTCCGCTCGCCACCCCGGCCGGGCGCCGCGCCTTCTCCGCCGGGTTCGACCGGCAGTCGGCGAGCGCCCTCCTCCGGCGGGCGGCCCTCCCCCTCCCGCGCTACACGGAGCTGTGGGAACCGCGCGGGACGGACCCGGGCGGCGACGGCCGGCCCGCCGGGCCACCGCCCGCCGGTCGCCTCCCGCCACGGTGCCGACGTGCCGAACTGACCTTGAGTTACGCCGACTTCGCACCGAACGGGGACGCAGCGGCCCTCGTCGCGGCGGACGTCCACGAACGCTTCGGCCATCCCGTACGGCTGCGCCCACTCTCCTACGAACACTTCGCGCGGGCCGCCGCCACGCTCGACTACGAGCTGCTGTACGGCATCAATCCGGCCCCGCTGGCCCATGTGGCGGGCTTCCTCACCGGCTTCCACAGCACCTCCGGGCAGGCCCGCGCCTTCGGGTTCGCCGAGCCGGCCGTGGACGCGGCGCTGGACCGGGCGCTGCGTACGGCCGGGGGTCCGGAGGCGGCGCGGGCCTGGCGGGAGACAGAGGCGGTGGTGCTCGACCACGCGCCGGTGGTTCCGCTGTTCCAGGTCAACAGCGTCACCCTGACCGGAGCCGGGTGCCCCGCGCCCACCGTGGCCGCCACCGGCACCGCGCACCTGGACGACCTGCCCCGTACCGCCGTGCCCGACCGCGACCACTGAAGGGCCGTTCCGCATGACGCACAGCCCGACCACCACCGCACCCGGCGCGGACGCCTCCGCGACACCCGGCACACCCGGCACACCCGGCACACCCGGCACCGACGCCGCCGTCACACCCGACTCTTCCGTCACACCCGGCACCTCCGTCGCACCCGGCACCTCCGTCGCACCCGGCCAGGCCCCCTTCCGCCCGGTCGACCGCTCCCCCGCCGAGCTCGCCGCGCTCTCCGACCTGCTGCGCGCCGCCCCCGCCCGTCCCGTCCACCTCGACGGCTTCCTGCCGGACGAGCAGGCGTGGGCGCTCGGCGAGACGGTGCGGGCCCTGCCCACCTGGGAGGCCTCGGCCGTCCTGTGGAACCCTGACCGGCTCGCCACCCGGCCGGCGACCCCGGAGGAGTGGCGCGCCGCGGCCCCCGAGGAGCGGGCCGCCGTCCGTGAGGTGGCCCGGGGCATCCCGGCCCTGTTCGACGACGGCTCGCCCTACCCGGGCGAGCACCGCGCCCGGCTCTCCGACTTCTTCGTCTTCGCCGGTATGGGCACGGTCCTGCGCGAGGTGCTCGACCGGTGGACGGCCCCGGGCGGGCCGCTGACCACCAACGTCGAGTTCGCGCGCTACCGGTCCGGCGACACGCTCGGGGAGCACTCCGACGCCGAGTCGGACACCCTGTTCGTCCTCAACCTGTACCTGGACCCCGCCTATCGGGCGGGCGACGGCGGGGTCCTCGGCTTCCGCGACGAGGAAGGCCGCGAGCATCTGATGCCGCCCCGCTTCAACAGCGTGTCCGTGATGCCGATCCGACCCGGCTGTGTGCACTGGGTCACCCCCTGGCGCGCCGACCGCGTCGGGCGCCACACGATCAGCATCGCCGCCGTTCCCGCGACCCCCGGTGAGGTGAAGTGACATGACACCCGGCATCGAGACCGGCCCCGCCGTGCCCGAGGAAGCCGTAGCGGAGGCGGCCCTGCCTGTACGGACGGCACCCCTACCGACAGCCCCCGTACCCGCCCGGCCCGGCGCCCCCGGCCCGAGCGCCGGCGGCTCCGTGGTCCTGGCCTTCCCCCCGCTGGTCGAGTCCAGCTTCGGCCGCTACTTCCCGTCGAGCGCCGTCCTCGCGGGGTTCCTGCAGAGCCGCAAGGTCCGCACCCATCAGTGGGACCTCAACGAGGAGTTCGCCCTGCACCTGCTCGACCCCGGCCATCTGGCCGAGGCGGGCGCGGGCCGGCTCGTCGGCCTGGAAGGCTGCTACCCCGAGGAGATGAGCGCGGTCGCGGGCCGCTGGCTCGCCCGCCACCGCGACGCCCTCTTCGACGAGCTCGGCCGGCACGTCTTCGCCTCCGAGTCCGGCCCGGCGTTCCTGCTGTCCGCGCTGGCGCAGCCGTATCTGATCGACCCGGAGGCCGAGTGGCTGACCGATCCGGCGCTGCTGCGCTCGGACCGGACACTGGTCTTCCGCTCGTACTACGCCTCGCTCGACCTGGCCGCCCGGCTGCCCGAGGACGCCCGCCTCCTGGGCGTGTCCGTCCCCATGGGTCCGCAGCTGGTGCCCGCGCTGCTGCTCGCGGAGACCGTCAAGCGGATCCGCCCCGAGGTACGGATCGTGCTCGGTGGCCCGACGCTCTCCCTGATGAACGAGGACGACCTCTCCCGCCTCCTCGACGTCCACCGCCAGGTCGACGCGGTCGTCCGTTTCGACGGCGAGGCCCCGCTGCTCGCCCTGTACCGGCAGGCCGACAGCGGCGACTGGCGGCCGACCGAGGTCGCCGGCGTCTCCGCCCTCGCCGCCCGAACCGCCGAAACCGCCGGAACGGACGGATCCGGCAAGCCCGCCGGATCCGAGACAGCCGCCGAGACCGCCGCCGCGACCGCCGTCCACGCTCCGCCCGCGCCCGGGCTGCACCCCAACGCGCTGCCGCCCGCCGCGTACGACCCGGCGCTGATGGCCCGGCTCGTCGGCCACGAGATGGGCATCGTCCAGGCGCGCGGCTGCTACTGGGGCAAGTGCGACTACTGCGACTTCGTCGAGCTGTACGACGGCTCCCCGCCCTACCGGGGGCGTTCCGTGCAGAGCTTCATGGCCGAGCTCGAGCACCAGGTCAGCACGCACGCGGTGCGCCGCTTCGAGCTGATCACCGAGTCCATCCCGCCCGCGTTCGCCCGCCGATTCTCCCAGGCGGTCATCGACCGCGGCCTGGACATCACCTGGAACTCCTTCGCCATGGTGGACCGTCGCTTCGACGCCGAACTGCTCCAGCTGATGGTCCGGGCCGGCTGCGAGTACCTCGTCATCGGCATGGAGACCACCAACACCCGCGTCCTGAAGCTGGTCCACAAGTCCGCGGACCGCGAGGAGAACCTCCGCTTCATCCGCGAGGCCCACCAGGCCGGCATGAAACTGCGGATCAACCTGATCCCCGACCTGCCCTCGACCACTCTGGAGGAGGCCATGGAGTCGCTGCGGGACGTGGCCGAACTCGCCGACTGCGTCGAGTCCTTCACCGTCTTCCCGTTCGAGGCGACCCGCTCCTCCGAGGTCGGCCGCCGCCCCGAGCGCTTCGGCCTGGTCGTCGGGGACGAGGACTCCGGGCTCGCCAACCAGGCGCAGTACGCGCTCAACCACCTCGGCAACATCGACCCGGCCATGACCCGCGAGGAACGCACCGGCGTCCACCGCGCCTTCCAGGACTTCGCCATCGGCCACGGCTCCGCCCATATGCGCCGCACCGGCGACGAGTTCCTGGACCGGCTGCCCGGTGAGGACGAGACGTTCCGGCTGGGCATCGCGTCCCTGGACGTCCTGCCGCGCGGTGACGAGCTGGTCGTCACCCACGTCCTGCGCCGCGAGCGCACCGTCCTGCCCGCCGCCGTGGCCAGGGGGCTGGTCCCCTGGCTGGACGGGAGGCCCCTGACCCGCCGCGACCTGACGGACGTGTACGGAACGGCCGGCGGCACGGCGGTCCTGCGGCAGCTCGTCGAGGCCCGGATGCTCACCGCCGGGGCCGCCACCGGACACCCGGAGCCGGCCCTGACCTGAGCCCGCGCCGCCACCGGCCGCATCGGCGACCCGCCCGGACCGACCCGGACCGGGCGCGCCCCGCCCGGTCCGCACCGGACCTCCGCGACCCGCCCCGTCCACCCCCACCCCGTCCGTGAGGAGAACCATGTCCAGCACCACCACACGGCCGTCGTCGCCGGTTCCGCCGGCCCTCGCCGGCGCCGCTCCCTATGTCGCGCCGCAGTACCTGACCGCGTCCACGGTCGAGCTGCTGCGCGACTGGTACCACGGGGAGGCGGTCCACCCCCTGCACCTGCGGGACTTCCTGCGCCCGGAGTTCGCCACGGACCTCGCCGCCGCGATGCGCGCCATCCCGACCTGGTCGCGGCACGCCGCCAAGTACGAAGGCCGCCTGGGCAAGACCGAGTTCTGGGACGACGACGTCGACGAGCAGGACGAGGTCACCATCGCCCAGTTCGTCGTCAAGGACATCCACGCCCTACTCGATGAGGGCGCCATGGACCCGGCGTACCAGCGCACCCTTCAGGACTTCTTCGTCTTCTCGGTACTGTCCGACGCGCTGCGCGACTGGATCGGCTCCGGCACCGGGCTCGTCCTGCGCAAGCGCACCACCATGGAGCTGGCCGCGTACCGCCGTTCCGACGCCCTGGGCGCCCACCAGGACCTGGTGCCCGGCCGGGTCCTCGCGGTCAACTTCTACCTCGACGAGGAGTACACCCCCGAGTCCGGCGGACGGCTCGCCTTCCGCCACGGCGAGGACGAGGAGTTCTTCGTCGAACCCCTCTTCAACAGCGTCTCCCTGATGCCGATCCGCGAGGACTGCTGGCACCGGGTCGAGCCCTTCACCCGGGATACCGTCGGCCGCTACACGATCGCCATGGGGCAGCACCTGGAGGGGAGCTGAACACCGTACGCCTGCTGCCCGCCGTCGCCGTCCACGAGACCCCGGACGAGACGCTGCTGACCCTCGGCCCCCGGCTGCTCCGCATCGGCGGGGCCCGGCCGGGCCTGGGCGAGGCGCTGCGGCGGCTGCGCGAAGGGACCACACGGGAGGCGCTCGGCGCGGCCTGGCGCCCCGGTGCGGCCACCGCGCTCCTGGCGGAGCTCCGCGAGCTCGGCTGGGTCACGGGCGAACCCGCCGCGTACGGTACGGAGTTCGCGGGCGAGCCGTACGAACGGCAGGTCGACTACCTCGGCCTGTTCACCCCGGACACCGGCGCGGCCCAGCACCGGCTGCTCACCGCCCGGATCGGGGTGATCGGCCTCGGCGGCATCGGCGGCATCGTCGCCCAGCACCTGGCGGCGGCAGGTGTGGGGAGGTTCTGGCTCGTCGACGACGACCGGGTGGCCCTGCACAACCTCAACCGGCAGTTCACGTACACCCGTTCCGACCTGGGGCGGCCCAAGACCGAGGCCCTGGCCGGATATCTGGGCGCGATCCGGGCCGGTGCCGAGATCGTCGGCGTACGGAGGCGGATCGCCACGACCGGCGACCTCGCGGCGTCACTGCCCGAGGACCTGGACCTGGTGGTGGTGGCCGCCGACACCCCGCCCGGACTGCCCGCCGTGGTCGCGGACTGGGCGGTCGGCACCGGCACCCCGACGGCGATCGGCGCGGTCGGCGTCGGCGTCGGCCTGTGGGGTCCGGTGGTCGACCCGGCCCGGGGCGGCTGCTGGACGTGTTTCGAACAGGCCCGGCGCGCCGGACTCACCGACCACGACCGGGAGTTCGAGGACCGCGCCACCGAACCCGCCCCCTTCTCCTTCGGTCCCGCCAATACAGTGGTCGCCGCCATGCTCGCGCATGACATCGTCGAGTTCCTGTGCAGCGGAACGTGCCCCACCCTGGGTCGGCGGGCGGCCCTGGACTTCACGCGTCAGCAGATCACCCACAGCGAAGAGAGCACGTGCACGTGTCCGACGACCTCATGACCGATCAGCAGCAACTACCAGAGCAGCGGGCGGGCGACAAGCCGCCCCCCGGGGAGCAGGCCACCGGCGGACGGCCCGGTGAGAAGCCGAAGAAGGCTCCGTTCCGGGGCACCGGCTTCCTCCGTCTGTGGACCGGCGAGACCCTGTCCCTCGCCGGCACCGAGATCACCTTCATGGCGATCGGCATCACCGCCGCGACCACCCTCGCGGCCACCCCGTGGCAGATGGGCGTCCTGGAGGCCGCCGAGTCCGCCGCGGTGCTGCTGCTCGGCCTGTCGGCCGGCGTCTGGGCGGACCGGTACGAGCGGCGCGCCCTCATGATCGTGGCCAATGCGGCCCGGGGACTGCTGCTCTTCGCGATCCCCCTGCTCTTCTGGTTGGACGCGCTCACCATGCCCGTCCTGTACGGGGTCGTCTTCCTGGTCGGCGCCTTCACCCTGCTCTTCGACAGCGCGATGTCGGCCTATCTGCCCCGGCTGCTGCCGCGCGGGCAACTGGAGCGCGCCAACTCCTGGATGGAGGCCAGCACCTCTGTCGGCACCGTCGCCGGACCGGGGCTCGCCGGTCTGCTCATCCAGGTCGTGAGCGCGCCGGTCGCCCTGGTCGTGGACTGCTTCTCGTACGTGATCAGCTGCTTCACGCTGGCCGGTCTGCCCAAGGCCGCTCCGGCGCCCGCCGATCCTGCGGACGACGTCGAGCGCGAGGGCGACGGCGAGGGGACCGAGGCCGGGGCGGAGGCCGGAGAGCGGGAGCAGCGGGAGTCGCACCGCAAGGCCGTGCTCAAGGGGCTGCTCGTGCTGCGGGACGACCGCATCCAGCGCCCGATGATCCTGGCCGCCACCCACTTCAACATCTTCCACGCGATGTTCTTCGCGGTGCACACCCTCTTCGTGCTCCGCGTCCTCGGCTTCAGTCCGGGTCTGCTCGGCGCCACCAGCATGGCGGGCGGCGTCGCCGGTCTGCTCGGCGCGTCCTCGACCCCGTTCCTCACCCGGCTGTTCGGCCAGGGCCGGGCCCTCGTCCTCGCGTACGCCGCCCCCGGCGTCTCGGCGGTCCTCGTCCCGCTCGCCGTGCAGTGGGACAACCGCGCGCTGTCCGTCTTCCTGGTGTCGGCCTCCACCTTCACCTGGACCTTCGCGGTCGTGGTCAACCTGGTCATCAGCGAGACGGTGAAGCAGAGTCTCGTCCCCGACCACCTGCTCGGCCGGGTCACCGCCACCACTCGCTTCGTCAGCTGGGGGTGCCAGCCGGTGGGCGCGCTGCTCGGCGGCTGGCTCGGCGGGCGCTTCGGTCTTGCCGAGGTCATGTACGTGTCGGCGGCCGGTCTCCTCACCTCGGCGCTCTGGCCCCTGCTCAGCCCGGTCCGGGCGCTCCGGGGCACCGAGGGCGACGCGCTCCCGGACACCGGGAACGGGGACGGGGACAGCGACGAGGGCGGCTCGCCGCTCGGGGCGGCTGCCGCCGAAGACGCCGCCCGTCCGAAGACCGCGCCCCCCACCGAGCCGTAGGAGCACCGTGCCCGTCCTCAGCCCCATCCGCCACACCCTCCCCAACGGTCTGAGGGTGGTCGTCTCCCGGGACCCGACCGTGCCGGTGGCCGCGATCTGCCTCTGGTACGAGGTGGGGTCCTGTGACGAGCCGCGCGGGCGGACCGGTCTCGCGCACCTCTTCGAGCACCTGATGTTCCAGGGCTCGACGCAGGTGCCCGCCGGCGAGCACACCGCGGCCGTCGAGGACGCCGGCGGGCACACCAACGCCGCCACCGGCTTCGAGCGCACCGTCTTCCACAGCCTCGTCCCGGTCGGCCAGCTGGAACTGGTGCTGTGGCTGGAGGCCGACCGCATGGGCGGCCTGCCCGACGCGCTGACCTCGGAGAGCCTGGCCACCCAGCGGGACGTGGTCCTGAACGAGCGTCGCGAGCGGTACGACAACGTCCCCTACGGGACCGGCTGGGAGCAGCTGGTCGCCATGTCCTTCCCCGCCGGGCACCCCTTCCGGGCCACGCCGGCCGGCAGCCCCGAGGATCTGCGGGCGGTGACCCTCGACGACTGCCGCGCCTTCTTCGGCCGCCACTACACCCCGGACCGGGCGATCCTCTCCGTCGTCGGCGATGTCTCCCCCGAGGCGGTCGTCGGCCTGGCCGAGCGCCACTTCGGGCACATCCCGCCGTCCGGTACGGGCCCCGGCGCCGTCGGCCACCTGACGCGCACCGTCGCGCCGGGCGCGCCCGCGGACCCGGCCGAGGCGCGGCGGCACGTGGTGGAGCGGGTGCCGGGACCCGCCTTCATGGCCGCGTACCAGCTCCCCGCGTACGGCGAACCCGGTTGCGCGGCCGTCGACCTGGCCCTGACCCTCCTCGGCGGCATGAGCAGCCGGGGCCTCCACGACCGGCTGGTGCGGCGCGACCAGCTCGCCCACACGGCGCGCGCGTCGCTGATGCCGCTGCGGCGGGCCCCGTCCCTCGGCCAGCTCAATGTGCGGGCCCCGGCCGGGACCGCGCTCGCGGACGTGGAGCGCGCGGTGGACGGGGAGATCGAGCGGCTCGCCGACGGCGGGGTCACCGACGACGCCCTGGAGGGGGCGCGGGCCCAGATCCGCCGGGACTGGCACGACCGGCTGGCCCACCCGGCCGGCCGCGCCGACGAACTCTGCGCCCAGGAGGCGTACTTCGGCGACGCCACCCGTTGCGACCGGCACCTGGCGGGCGTCCTCGACATCGGTGCGGCGGAGGTCGGCGCGGCGGCTGCGGGGCTGCTCTCCCCTGCGCGACGCGCGGTCCTGACGTACGAGCCGGAACGGAAGACGGGGCTTTAGGGGAACTACCACTCGGGGTACAGCCCGTAGGGGTACAGCCCGTAGGGGTACAGCCCGTAGGGGTACGGCCCGAAGCGGGCCCCTAGGGGGACAGCCCGTCGGGCCCTCTCCGAAAGGCCCCGCCCGTATCCGAAGCCGTCTCCGATCCCCCGCCGCCCGCCGGTCCTTCGCGAAGGGTCCCCGTATGACTGTGCCCGTCTCCGCCTCCCCGACCCACCCGGCCGCCACCGGCCACCGGGCCGCCGTCGCCCGGCCGCAGCGGCCCCTGCCGGTGCCGGTCGAGCCCTGGCTGTTCCCCGCGCTGCGCGAGGAGCTGCTCTCCAACGGCGTGACCCTGCTGACCTGTGACCGTCCCGGCCAGGAGGTGCTGAGCGTCGAGATCGTCGTGGCCGTGCCGCTCGCCCTCGAACCCCGTGACCTGGAGGGCGTCCTCGGCATCACCACCAGCGCCCTCGTCGAGGGCGTACCGGGGCTGAGTTCGCTCGACTTCATCCAGGAGCTGGAGAACTGCGGCGCGACCCTCGGGGTCGGCGCCGAGCACGCGGGCCTGCGGATCACCCTGGACGTTCCCGTCCCCCACCTCGTCCGCGCCCTGTCCCTGCTGGTCCGCGCCATGCGCGAACCGCTGCTCCCTGCCGCCTCGGTGGACCGGCTGGTCCGCTCGCGCGTCCACGCCCTGGTCCGTCACCGGACGGACCCGGAGCGCCGGGCCGCGCTGGAGCTGCACGGCGCCGTCTTCGACGCCTCGGACCGGCGCAGCCGTCCCGCGCGCGGCACGGAGGAGACGGTCCGCCGGATCGACCGGGACGCGGTCGTCGCCTGCCACCGCCGGTTCCTGCGCCCCGCCGTCACCACCGTGGTGGTCGCCGGCCACCTCTCCGGGAACGGGACCGAGGCGGCACTGCGCCGGGTCCTGTCCACGTGGGAGGGCGAGCCCGGGACACTTCCGGCGCCGCCCGCCCCGCCCGTCAGGGACGACCCGGCGGTGATCGTGGTCGACCGGCCCGGGGCCGTGCAGACCCGGCTGGTCCTCGGCCGCGCGGCGACCGCGCGCACGGCGCCCGGCTGGGACGCGCTGCTGATCGGGAACCACAGTCTCGGCGGCTCGGTCAACGCCCGCCTCGACCGCGAACTGCGGGAGGCCAAGGGGTACACGTACGGCTTCCACAGCCGGCTGCTCGCGGTCGTGCGGCATTCGCTCGCGGTGGTGACCGGTGCGGTGGAGACCTCGGTGACGGGTGAGGCGCTCGGCGACATCCGGCGCATCCTGCGAGAGGTGGCGGAGCACGGGATCAGCGCGCGGGAGCGCTCGGCGGCGGTCGCGCAGATCGTCGACGCCGCGCCACTGCGCTATCTCACGGCCTCCGCCGTCGCGGACGAGATCGCCGTGCTGGTACTCGACGGGCGCGCGCCCGCCTCGCTGCCGGGCGCGTTCCAGCGGGCCGCGGCCGTCACCACGGAGGAGGCCTCGGCGGCCCTGCGGGAGGCGTTCGCGCCGGACCGGCTGGTGACGGTCGCGGTCGGCGACGCCTCGCGGATCGGCGAGGCCGTCCGGGAGGCGGCGGGGTCGGCGCCCCGTACGGTCTGAGCACCGTCCGGGAGACCCCGGACGGACGGGCGGCCGGTGCACACCGTGGCGGGAATCGGTTCGCCCGTTCCGGCGGGGTCGTGCACGACCCTTGGCCCGAGGCGGGCGCTGCCGGAGACTGAGGCGATGACGCAGCGCGTGGACCTCGCGACCGTGATGGACCGGCTCGCTCTCGACGATCTCATCACCGGCTACGCGACCGCCGTCGACGACGGCGACTGGACCGCCTACCGGGCTCTGTTCACCCCCGAAGGCCGGGCCGACTACCGGGGCTCGGGCGGGATCGAGGGGTCCGCCGCCGAAGTCGCGGAGTGGCTGGCCTCGACGATGCCCCTCTTTCCCGTCCGCCAGCACCTCATCGTGAACCGCCGGGTCCTGTTCCGGGAGCCGGGCGGCTATCCGCTGACCGGCGACCTGGCCGACATCGGCGCCGACTACGTCAACCCGATGCGCTTCGCGTCCGGCGAGGACTTCGTCTGCGGCGGTCGCTACGTCTTCGCCGCGCGCCGCACCGCCGACGGCTGGCGGCTCCGCTCGGTCGTCGTCGACGAACGGTGGCGCCGCTCCTGAGCCGACCGCCTCGGATCCGGCGGGCCAAGGTCCCCAGGGACCTGGCCGGCCCAGGCCCCCGATGACCCGGCCGGCTCAGGACGCCTGGGTCAGCGCCTCACTGACCACGCGCTCGCACAGCTCGTGGGTGAGCAGGGCGTCGCGCGCGCTGAGGACCCGCCCCTCGCGTACGGCGTCGAGGAAGGCCAGTACGGCCTGCTCGATGCCGCGCTGACGGGCCACCGGCACCCAGTCGCCGCGCCGCCGCAGGGTCGGCTGGCCCTTGTGGTCGACGACGTCGGAGAGGTTGAGGACCTGGCGCTTGGTGTCCTGCCCCGAGACCTCCAGGATCTCCTCGGTGGAGCCGTTCATCCGGTTCATCATGCCGATGGCGGTGAACCCGTCGCCGGAGAGCTGGAGCACGACGTGGTGCATGAGCCCCTCGCGGATCCTGGCCCGCACGTCGACGTGCTCGACCTCGCCGGGGAGGAGGAACCGGAGGGTGTCGACGACGTGGATGAAGTCGTCGAGCACGAGCGTGCGCGGGTCCTCGGGCAGGCCGACCCGGTTCTTCTGAAGGAGGATCAGCTCGCGCGGGTGCTCGACGCACTGGGCGTACGAGGGGGCCAGGCGCCGGTTGAAGCCGAGGGCGAGGCCCACCGCACGCTTCTCCGCCAGCTCCACGATCCGCTCCGAGTCGGCGTACTCGTACGCGAGGGGCTTGTCGACGTACGTGGGGACGCCCGCTTCGATGAGTCGCTCGGCGATCTCCGCGTGGACGGCGGTCGGCGCGTGGACGAACGCGGCGTCGAGTCCGGCGGCGAGCAGCGAGTCGAGGTCGCGGTGGCGCTGCGCGGCGGGCAGGTGGAGGGTGTCGGCGACCCGGTCGAGGGTCGCGGCGGTACGGGTCTGGAGGTGGAGTTCGACCCCGGGGAGCGTGGCGAGGACGGGGAGGTAGGCCTTCTGCGCGATGTCGCCGAGTCCGATGCAGCCAACCTTCACGGGGTCTCCCTTGTCGTGTCCACAGGCCCCGCTCGTGTGGGCCGTTCGCGCTGGTCAGCTTACGCGGGCCGGTCCGGGGCGATCGGCGGGCGCCGGTCCGCGATGCCGTCGAAGCCCCGCAGGACGAGCCCGGGGCCGAAGCGGGAGACGGCGGCGGGGTCGACGGCGCCGGAGCCGCACGCGCTCTCCCTCGTCGCATGGTGCGAGGGGCTGATGTTCTCCTGCGCGGCCGGCTCCTTCCACTCGGCCGTGCCGAACCGCGCGGAACTGCGCACCCGCTTCGACGAATTGCTCCGGGGCATGCTCGGGGGCGGGTCGTCCGCGCGGCCGTGAAAGCGGTGGCGCCGCCGGTGATCCTGGGGCACGATGCCGCCCATGACCACCGAAGGCACCGAATCCGTCCCCCGCGTCGACCCGTCCACCACCTCGGGTGAGCGCGAGGCACTGGAGCAGTGGCTCGACTTCCATCGCGCGACCCTCGCGACGAAGTGCGAGGGGCTCGACGACGCCCAGCTGCGCACCCCCTCCGCCCCGCCCTCCGACCTGAATCTGCTGGGCCTGGTCCGGCACATGGCCGAGGTCGAGCGCGGCTGGTTCCGCAACGTCCTGGCCGGCGAGAAGGCCGAGTGGATCTACTCGACGGAGGAGGACCGCGACCGGGACATCCATGCCACGGAGGAGGACACCTACGAGGAGGCCTTCGCCACCTGGCAGGCGGAGATCGTCCATGCGCGCGCCCTGGCCGCCCCGCACGGTCTCGACCACCTCGGCGTGGGCGTGCACCGCAGCGGGGAGAGCTTCAACCTGCGCTGGATCTACCTCCACATGATCGAGGAGTACGCCCGCCACAACGGCCACGCGGACCTTCTCCGGGAGCGCATCGACGGCGCGACCGGCGACTGACCGGTCAAGGCCGGTCCCGCGAGGTCTCACCCGTGCGGGGCATTCCCCGCCGGTAGGGGCGCGAAGATCGTCGTGGGGCCACCAGAGTGACGCGGGTGCATGGAACCCGAACCACAGCGAAGATCCTGGTCGGGGCGGCCTTCGCCGCCCTCGCGGGCTGCGTCTCGGTGGACGTCCCGCCGACGGCCCCCGTCACCGCGCCCGCCGCGCAGACCGTACGCCCCGCCCAGGACGTGGCGCCGCAGATCGTCGAGGGCCCGGCCCGCGAGGCCCTCGAAGCGGCGCTCCCCGCTCCCCCGCCGTCCGCCGCTCCCCGTGCGTCGCCCACCGCCGGGCCGCGCCGGCGGGCGGCCCCGCCGAGGAGCGAGGCGCCGCGCCCGGAGGCCGTACCCCGGCAGCGGGAGCGTCCGCGCCCGGCGACCCTGCCGCCGCTGCCCGATCTGCCGAGCCTGAGCGACCTGCGCAGGAAGCCACCGGTCTCCCGGGCGGACGTCTGCGATCTGGGCGAGCGGTACGGGGGCTGGGCCCCCGGCAGCGACCCGTCCCGCATCTGCCACGGCACGTACGGCCACTGACCACCCGGCCCGGTCGAACCTAGCCGGAACAGACCGGCCCAGCCCATCCCAGTCGTACCGAGACGCGACTGACCAGCCCATCCGATCCCGGAAAGTCCGCCCGCACGAACCCGCCCGGCCGGACGAGCCCAGGGCCGGCCCCCGCCCGAAGCCGGATCCGGTCCGGCCCTCACTCCCCCCTGAGCCGCAGCTCCAGTCGCTCGATCGCCGCCCTGACCCCGTTGCCGTAGCCGTCGTCGTCCAGGTGGTCCGAGGCCGTGCGGGCCCGCGCGAGGTGGGTCCGTGCGGCGTCGGGCCGCTGGAGCTTCAGGTAGTCGGCCGCGAGGTTGAGGTGGAGCGAGGGGTACAGCGCGCGGAGCGCCGCCGTCGAGTCATGGGCGGCGAGCCGCTCCTCCGCCAGCCCCTCGGCGGCGCTCAGGGCCCGCAGGTCCCAGGCCAGCTCGGTGTCGGGGTCGTCCTGCGCGTCCGCCATGTAGTGGGCGAGGGTGCAGCGGTGGAGGGGGTCCCCGTCCGGGCCGATCTGCTGCCACAGCAGTCCGAAGCGGTTGCGGGCCTCCTCACGGTCGCCGCCGTGGAGCAGCATCATGGCCTGCCCGATCCTGGTCATGACCCCGTCGTCCGACACCTGCTGCTGCTCGGTCACCGCGACCTCCACCGCCTCACCCACTGGGAGTGCCGACGCTAGCCGCACCCGCCCCCGATCGGGCCGAGGCTCAGCCGAGGTCCGGGACGCGCCAGTCGATCGGCTCGTGTCCCTGAGCCGCGACGGCCGCGTCGATCTGGGTGAACGGCTGCGATCCGAAGAACTTCTTCGCGGAGAGCGGCGAGGGGTGGGCGCCCTTCACGACCACGTGCCGTTCCTCGTCGATGAGCGGCAGCTTCTTCTGGGCGTAGTTGCCCCAGAGGACGAAGACGGCCGGGTCGGGCCGCGAGGCGACGGCGGTGATCACCGCGTCGGTGAACTTCTCCCAGCCCTTGCCCTTGTGCGAGTTCGCCTCGCCGGAGCGGACCGTCAGCACGGCGTTGAGCAGGAGGACGCCCTGCTCGGCCCAGGGCATCAGATAGCCGTTGTCCGGGATCGGGTGGCCGAGCTCGGCCTGCATCTCCTTGTAGATGTTCCGCAGGGAGGGCGGGGTCTTGACCCCGGGCCGGACGGAGAAGCAGAGGCCGTGCCCCTGCCCCTCTCCGTGGTACGGGTCCTGACCGAGGATCAGGACCTTGACCTTGTCGTACGGGGTGGCGTCGAGGGCGGCGAAGACCTCGTCCTTCGGGGGGAAGACCGGTCCCTTGGCGCGCTCCTCCTCGACGAACTCGGTGAGCTGCGCGAAGTAGGGCTTGCGCAGTTCCTCGCCGAGAACGCCCCGCCAGGACTCGGGCAGCATGCTGGTGTCGGTCACGGTCAACAACCTCCGGTGGACGTTCCTGTCTACGTCCCAGAACCTACCGGGGGCCACTGACAGTGGCCCCCGCAGGCCGTCTACCAGCTGGCCCGGCGCTCCAGCTCCCAGAGCTGCATGACCGTCTGCGGGTCGAGCGCGCGCTCGCCGCCGCCGATGTCCTCACGGGCCGCGAGGTACAGCTTGCCCTGCCACAGCGGCAGCAGCCGGACGTCCTGGACCATGATCTCCTGGGCCTCCACGAACTCGTTCGTGACGGTCCCCCGGTCGCTCTCGCGACGGGACTTCGGGATCAGCACGTCGGTGATCCTGGGGCTCACGTACGGGGTGCCGAGGACGTTCTCCTTGCCCATGAAGGGCGCGACGAAGTTGTCCGGGTCCGGGAAGTCGGGGAACCAGCCGCGGCCGAAGACCGGGTACTCGCCCTTCTGGAAGCCCGCCGTGAACTCCTTCCAGGGCTTTCCGTGGAGGGTGATCTTGAAGAGGCCGGACTCCTCGAGCTGCCGCTTGAGCTCGGCGAACTCGGCGGCCGTGGAGGAGCCGTACCGGTCCGTCGTGTACCAGAAGGTCAGCTCGACGGGATCGGTGATGTCGGCGTCGCGGAGGATCTCCTTGGCCTTGGCGGCGTCGGGCGAACCGAAGCGGTCGAAGAACTTGGTGGTGTGGGCGGCGATGCCCTTGGGCACCATCGAGTACAGGGGCTCGGCGGTGCCCTGGTAGACCCTGTTGACCAGTTCGTCGCGGTCGACGAGCTGGGCGATGGCCTTGCGGACGGCGAGCTTGGCGACCGAGGGGTCCTGGGTGTTGAAGACCAGGTAGCGGATGTCCGCGCCCGTCGACTCGACGAGCTGGAGGCCCTTGTTCTCGGGCTTGTCGTCCTGGAGCGCGACGACCTCCTCGGCGGTGAGGCCGCGGTAGGTGGCGTCGATCTCGTTCTTCCTGAGCGCGGCGACCATCGCGTCCGACTGGTCGTAGTACCGAATGGTCACGCCGCCGTTCTTGCGTTCGGCGAAGCCCTTGTACATCGCGTTCTTCGTCAGCTCCGCCGTCTTGCGCTCCGAGTAGGAGTCGAGGACGTACGGTCCCGAGCCGGTGATCTTGCCGTCCTTGCGGAGGGCGTTGGCCGGGTAGTCGGCCGGGTCCACGAGGGACATCGCCGGGGTGGCCAGGATGAACGGGAAGGTGGCGTCCGACTTGTTGAGCCGGAAGACGACGGTGCGGTCGCCGACGGTCTCGATCTTGTCGAGGGAGCCGAGCATCCCGTTGGGGCCGCCCTTGAAGTTGATCGTGCGGATGCGCTCGATCGAGTACTGCACGGCCTTGGCGTCCAGCTTGTGCCCGTTGGAGAACACGAGGCCCTCCAGGAGCTTGCATTCGAAGACCCGGCTGGAGGTGTCGGTGAACTTGCAGTCGGCGGCGTCCGACTGTGGAGTCGTACTTCCCGTCGGGAAACTCACCAGGGTCTGGAAGACATTCCGGAAGAGCTCCCAGGAATTGTCCCAGGCGGCGGCCGGGTCAAGCGTGGTGGGAGAACTCGTCGTACCGATGACGATTCTCTGATCCCCGGCGGAATCACTGTCCGAGAAGACACTGCATCCGGTTACCAGGGATATGGACACAAGGGCTGCAGCGGCCTGCAGACTGGTCCGGTTGAACACGTGCACGCTCCTCGTTCGGCCGGGGGTCGGCCGACGATACCGCAGCACCCCGTCAGGTCAATCGTCGAGCCCGACGGGGCACTTGAGTCATTCGACGTATAACCGGGCCCAATCCGGACACTGTTTCCGGAGAGTGTCCGGATATCGGTCACCCGACTCCGGCGTTCAGGAAAATCCCGCCGTCGACGACGAGCGTCTGGCCGGTGATCCACTCCGACTGCGAGGAGGTCAGGAACGCCGCCGCGCCACCGATGTCCTCGGGCTCGCCGAGCCGGCCGAGCGGATAGGAGGCAGCCGCCTCCGCTTCCCGGCCCTCGTAGAGCGCCTGCGCGAATTTCGTCTTGACGACGGCCGGTGCGATGGCGTTGACCCGCACGAGCGGCGCGAATTCATGCGCCAGCTGAAGGGTCAGATTGACCATCGCGGCCTTGCTCATTCCGTACGCGCCGATGAAGGGCGAGGCGGAGACGCCGGCGATCGAGGCGATGTTCACGATCGCTCCGCCGTGTTCCTTCTGCCAGGCGTGCCAGCTGCGCTGGGCGAAACCGAGCGCCGAGACCACGTTCGTCTCGAAGACCTTCCGGGCCACCCCGAGGTCCAGGTCCGCGATGGGGCCGAAGACCGGATTCGTCCCGGCGTTGTTGACCAGGAAGTCGAGACGACCGAAGCCGTCCATCGCCGCCTCGACGGCGGCTGCCTGGTGGACCTCGTCGTGGGCCTTGCCGGGGACGGCGATCGCCCGGTCGGCCCCGAGGCGCTCGACGGCCTCCTTGAGGGCCTCCTCGCCGCGCCCGGTGATGACGACCCGGTCGCCGCGCGCGACGAGCGCCTCGGCGATCCCGTAGCCGATGCCCCGGCTCGCGCCGGTGACGAGGGCGACCTTGCCGGACGGCTCCGGCCGTGCCTGTGCGGTCATGTCTGCCGTGCTCCTCTCGCCGCCGGGCGTCAGTTGAGCGGGCCGCCGGCCACGTACATGACCTGACCGGAGACGAAGCCGGCGTCGTCGCCCGCGAAGAAGGCGATCGCGTTCGCGACGTCCTCGGGGCGGCCGACCCGCTGCACCGGGATCATGGAGGCGGCGGCGGCCTGGAACTCCTCGAAGCCCATGCCGACGCGCTCGGCGGTCTGCGCGGTCATCTCGGTGACGATGAAGCCCGGGGCGACGGCGTTGGCGGTGATGCCGAACTTGCCGAGCTCCTTGGCGAGCGTCTTGGTCAGACCCTGCAGACCGGCCTTCACGGCCGAGTAGTTCGCCTGGCCCCGGTTACCGAGGGCCGAGGAGGAGGAGAGCGAGACGATCCGGCCGAAGCCCGCGTCCACCATGTGCTTCTGGCAGGCCTTCGCCATCAGGAAGGCACCCTTGAGGTGCACGTTCATGACGAGGTCCCAGTCGGACTCGGACATCTTGAAGAGCAGGTTGTCGCGGAGCACGCCCGCGTTGTTGACGAGGATCGTCGGCGCGCCGAGTTCGGCGGCGACGCGCGCGACGGCGGCCTCCACCTGGGCGCTGTCGGAGACGTCGCAGCCGACCCCGAGGGCGGTGCCGCCCGCGGCGGTGATCTTCTCGACGGTGTCCTTGCAGGCCGCCTCGTCGAGGTCGAGTACGGCGACGGCGCGGCCCTCGGCCGCGAGGCGCAGCGCGGTGGCGGCGCCGATTCCCCGTGCGGCACCCGTGACGACGGCTACGCGCTGCTCGGTGGTGGACATGCTTGGTTCTCCTCGCCCTTGGATCGTCCCTGGTCGCGGCCGAACCGGTCACCCGCTCCTGCGTCCCACACATGAGCGACCGCTTAGTATCGTCCGCAGAACGAGACGCTAGAAGCACTGGCACCCGGTGTCAACGGCCCACCGGGTGCACCTGGTCACTCCCCGTCCCCGGGCGCGTGCGCTCGGGGCACCGTCCCGTCCCGGCGCGCCCGCGCTCAGCGCACCAGCAGGTCGAGGAGCCGCTCCACCTCGGCCTCGGGATCGGCGGTGAGGCCCGTGTGCACGGGGCCGGGCTGGACGACCGTGGAGCGCGGGGCGATGAGCCAGCGGAAGCGGCGCCCGGCGTCGTCACCGGCGGCCTGGCCGGCGGCGTCACCGCCGAGGCAGACCCCCTCGACGGCCCTCAGCGCGGCCCGGACACCGGTCACGTCGGCCGCCGGGTCCAGCACCGAGAGCTTCGTCTCGTCCAGATGGGTCCGGGCAGCCACATAGGACCGGGCGCGGCAGTAGACGACCACGCCGGCGTTGAAGCACTCACCGCGCTCGACCCGGGGCACCACGCGCAGCAGCGCGTACTCGAAGACGTCGCGGTCGGTCACGGGGTGCTGTCCTTCTCGGTGGTGTGCGGCCGGGGCGCGAGGCGCTCGGCGAGCCAGCCGGGCGGCTGCTGGGGCCGGTTCTCGGTACGCGGTCCGAGCGTGATCCGCTCGTGGATGGTGGCGGCGCGCGGCAGCAGCGCCTCGACGTAGGCGGCGCGCACCTCGTCGGTGCTCGCGAACCCGGGCTCGTCGACGAGCCACTCGTCGGGCACGTCGGCGGCGACCTCGTCGAGGAGTGCGCGGGTGACGAGCGGCGCGAGCTCGGCGGCGGCCACGGCGACGTCCGGCGCGAAGCGGGCGAGGACGTGGTCGGAGGCGTCGTACGGCTTGGCGGCGGAGGCCTGGGCGCCGGGCCAGTTGTGGTGCCAGATCATGGTGGCGCCGTGGTCGATGAGCCACGGGTCGCCGTGCCAGACGAGCATGTTCGGGTTCCGCCAGGACCGGTCGACGTTGTTGATGACCGCGTCGAACCAGACGACCCGGCCGGCCTCGACCGGGTCCACCTCGTACGCCAGCGGGTCGAAGCCCAGCGAACCGGGCAGGAAGTCCATGCCCAGGTTGAGCCCGCCGCTCGCCTTGAGCAGTTCCTGCACCTCCTGGTCGGGCTCGGAGAGCCCGATGACCGGGTCGAGCCGGATGGTCACCAGCTCCGGCACCCGCAGGCCGAGCCTCCGGCCGAGCTGCCCGCAGATGACCTCGGCGACCAGCGTCTTGCGCCCCTGTCCGGCGCCGGTGAACTTCATGACGTATGTGCCGCAATCGTCCGCCTCGACGATCCCGGGGAGCGAGCCGCCCTCACGCAGGGGCGTGACATAGCGGGTCGCGACTACCTCAGTGAGCACTTTCCCAGGCCACCCATCTCTTCCATGGAAGGTGCATCGTAACCGAGGGTGATCACGGGCGAGACGGACCCGAATCGCTTCCGGCGCGGCCGTCGCCGGAGGCGAGGCGGACCCGAATCTCCCCCCTGCGGCGGCCGTCGCAGGGCAACCGGCCGCCGCGTCAGCCCTTGCGGACCTCGCGCGGCGCGTGGCTGTAGTGGGCGTGGCCGCGTTCGAGCGCGACGTAGGTCAGCCGGGGGTTGCCGAGCAGCGGCGAGAGGTCTCCGTCGGCCACCGTTGTCGAGCCGGAGAGGATCACCTCGCGGAGGGCCGGATGGTCCCTGACGGGGGCGAGCGAGCCGATGTCTCCGCTGTTCTCCAGCTCAAGGCGGCGCAGGCGCGGGAGTCCCGTGACGAAGGCGAGGCTGCCGGTCCTCGCGGTCAGCAGGGACACCTCCTCCAGCGCCACGGCTCCGGCCAGCAGCTCCGGGTGGGCCAACCGGCCTCCGTAGAGGCGGAGTTCGACGAGGGACGGGAGGAGTGATGTCCCTTCCGCGTCGGTGACGTGATCGCGGCCCGTTTCGAGCCGCAGCTTCCGAAGGGCCGGCTTGGGTCCGAGCGCGGAGAGGGAGGCGCCGCGCCACTCCGTGGCCACGAGCTCGTCGAGCGAGTCCAGCGCGGAAAGGGAACGGGCCACGGCCGGCCACGGGGCCTCCAGTGCGCGGAGTGCCGTGAGCCCGGTCAGGTCCAGCTCCCGGGTCGCGGACGCGGGCAGGCTCAGCCGTACGAGCTCCACGCACCGCGCCACGGAGGAAAGGTCGGGAAGGCCCTTGAGCACACGGAGGCTCCGCAGCCCGGGGACGCCGGGCAGGAAGGCCAGATCGGTCGCGGGCCCGGAGTTGAGGCACGTGGGCACTCCGACCACCAGGCCGTCGCACGTGCCGTCCGCGAACCGCTCGGCGTACGCGGGGTCCCATGGCTCGCCGGTCACGAACATCTCGGACCGTCCGCCGCGCCGACGAATGATCTTCATGGCGGCTACCCCGGGGAGATGTGCACCCCGTCGAGGGCCCGTTGGGAGCCGCGGTCCGGCCTCTCCGCCATATGGCCGGGCACGGCCCGGGGTTCGGCCTTCGGCTCGAACCTCTGCGCGGCTCCCGGAACGGATTCCGGCGCGCCCTTCAGGTCCTTCTTCGGCGCGTTCCCCTTGTCCTGCCCCTGCCCCTGCCCCTGCCCCAGACCCTGACCCGGGTACGACGGCACGTGGTCGTGCCCGCGCTCGTCGCAGGGCGTGCCGTTCGGAGGCTCGCCCTTCCCCTTCGCCCCGGCCTTGCCCTTGGCCTTGGCCTTGCTCTCCGCCTTCTTCCCCACCCCGTAGGCGCGGCACGCAGGCTCCCACCCGTCGGCCGGGGGCGACCCGGGCCGCCCCGCCGGACTCGCGGGAACGGGCGTCGCCTCGGGAGGAGTCGTACCGCCGGACGGCCGGATGGTCCCCTCGCCGAACGCGGGAACGGGCGTCGCGGGTACGGGAGCGGGCTCCTCGTCGAAGCGGCGGGGCAGGTCCACGGCGGCGATGGCCACGCCGCCGAGCGTCACGCTCGCGAGGAGCGCGGCGAGGCTCGTCCTCAGGGAGCGCTGGCGGAACCGTCGTACGCCACCGGGGGCCCAGTCGTCCCGGCGGCGCGTCCGCCGGGTCCCGTGCAGGCCGGCGTCACGCGCCGCACGGAAGGCGGCGAGCGCACCCTCCTCACCCCCGAGGCCGCCGAAGCCTTCGAGACCGCCAAGGCCCCCGCCCCGCCCCGCGCCCGTGATGTCGCCGGCCCCGGCCGCCCGTCGACTCCGATCGGCACCGTCCATCCGATCGGTCCCCTCAGCTCTCCGGGTCCCCTCGTCGGCCGTGGCCTCCGCCGTCCCGCCCCGGTCGCCGCGCAGCGCGGCCCGCAGCGCCCGCTCCAGGCCGTCGTGCCCGCGCTCGTCGGACGTCATCCCGTCACCTCCCTCTTCCCCCGAGTTCCCGGGCCAGCCGCTTCAGACCCCGGTGCGCGGCGGACCGTACCGCACCGGGACGCTTGCCAAGAACCCGGGCGGCGGTCGGACCGTCGAGACCGACGACGACCCGGAGCAGCACGGCCTCGGCCTGTTCGCGCGGCAGGCCCATGACAAGCGCGACCGCCTGCTCGGTCGAGAGGGCCTCGAGCGCCTCCCCCGCGGTGTCGGCGGGGGAGGGAAGTTCGAGTTCGTCGGGTACGAGCAGGGCCGGGCGGGGCCGTGACCGCGCCCTGCGCAGGTGGTCGAGGGCCCGGTGCCTGGCTATGGTCGCGGTCCAGCCCCGGAACCCCACGCCGTCGCCCCGGAAGCGGCCGAGGTCGCGGGCTATCTCGAGCCACGCCTCGGAGGCGACGTCCTCGGCGTCCTCGCCGACGATGCCCCGGAGGTAGCCGAGGAGTCCCGGGTAGACGGCCCGGTAGGCGTGGGCGAACGCCTCTTCGTCGCCCTCCTGGGCCCGTTCGACGGCCGAGGCGAGTTCCACGTCGCGCGCGGTGGTGGGCGTGTGCCCCGTCCCCTCGTCCACGCGATCCTCTTCACAGCCCGTACGTTCGTCGACCTCCGGTCACCACCGCGTACCGGAACACGGTCATCCTGTCAGACAGTCAACACCTGCCCGCCACACGTCCGTCAGGTGCGCAGACCCTCCGTGTGCGGGTACGCGGCGGGCGCCGCCCGTGCAGGGTGAGGAAGTACGTCTGCAGGGACTCCCCCGGTCCGATCTCGAAGCGGTTCACCGTCCGGCCGAGCGGGTTCCACACCCGGCCGTCCGGCATCCGGGAGCCGACGGGGTGGGTGAAGACGGTGCGGAGCAGATGGTCCGGCGGGAGGTCCACCCAGACCGCCCCGGCCTCGCGGACCAGTACCTCACCGACGTACGCGCCGATCGCCAGCAGCGGTCCCGCGACCTCCTCGCGGGCGGCGCCGCCGCGTCTCAGTCCGTCGACGAGCCGGTCGACGACGCGGAGACTCTCCGCGGTGTAGTCCAGCGGAAGCCGTGCTTTCGCGGTGGCCCGCTCCACGAACGCGGCTGCGTGACCTTCCATTTCGGCCGCGGACACCGTCAGGTTCTCGCACTCCATACGTGATCACCCTTCCTCTTCGTAGCGGCGTCGTTCGCCGGATGATCAAGCGGATGCGGGGCCCGGGACATCACGGCGGGAGCGAGTGACGCTGGTCACAGCACCGGAGGCGCACGCCCGGCTACCGCCCACCTGACGTCGATACGACACCCCCTAGGGTGTGGGGGTGCCTTCGCGATCCCTCCTGACCAGCGCCTCCCTCGACGACGCGGCTCTCCTCACGCACACCGAGCAGGGCCGTGCCTGGCCGCTCCTGGTGTGGGTGCCGGGGCCGGGCGTGCGGATGGTGTCGAGCGCGGTGCTCGGCGGGGGCATCGGCACGCGCGCGTGGGTGCTCAACGCCCAGGTCCCGCCCGGCTACGACCGCCTCGACCCGGTCGCCCATCTTCGTGAACTGGCCGCCGGGGCGGGGCTCGAAGGTACGGGCGTGGGCCTGATGACGGCGGCCTCCGTGGCGGACCGCCGCCACGCGGTGGACGGCGGGGTGCGGGCCGTGGTGACCGCCGGGATCGGGGTACGGGGCTGGGCGGCAGCCCCCGGGACCGGCGGCGTCATGGTGCCGCGTCCCGGCACGATCAACATCATCGTGTCGCTGCCCGCACCCCTCACGGACGCCGCCCTCGTCAACGCGGTCGCCACCGCCACCGAGGCCAAGGTGCAGGCCCTGGTCGAGCTGGGCGCCGACGCCTCCGGCACGCCCACGGACGCGGTGTGCGTGGCAGCGCCCACGGCCGCCCCGGGCACCACCGCCGAGCCCTTCGCGGGACCCCGCTCCCTGTGGGGTGCCCGTCTGGCCCGCGCGGTCCACGCGGCGACCCGGGCGGCCTGCGCGGGACTGCTCGCCGCCTGAGGCGGCCCGCACACGTCGTCGGCCAGCACCAACGCGTGGGCGGCGCCTCAGCCGTGGGAGAGCAGGGCGGCCGTGAGTTCGGCGGCGCGGCGGTGCCAGAGATGGGCGCCGCGCAGCATGGCGTGCCCGCCCGTCGGCATCGGGATGCCCGCCGCGTCCGCGCCCACCGCCCGCGCCCTGCGGACGAAGGCCCAGGAGGCACGGGCCGAGGTCACGCGGTCGGCCTCGTCGTGGAGCAGGTAGAGCCGCCGGCCGCCGAGGTGGTCCACGGGCTCGTCGGTGGGGCACCAGGGCGCGAGGGCGACGACGCCCCGGACGGCGGGAGCGCCGGCGGCGCGGAGGGCGGCGCGACCGCCCATGGAGTGGCCGAGGAGGACGACGGGCACGGGTCCGGCCAGTTCACGCAGGCGCAGGAGCGCGGCCTCGGCGTCCTGGGCGGGGTCGGCGCTCGCGCCGTTCCAGCCCCGGTGGCGGTAGCGGACCTCGGCGATGAGGACGCCCCGGCCCCGCACGGCGCGGGAGACGGCGGCGGCGAAGGGCCGCATCCGCAGCGCGGGGAGGTTGAGGGCGGGCGGCGGCTCGGGGCCGTCGGCCCGGCCGCCGTGCAGCAGCAGGACGGCCGCGGCCGGTGCGGCGGCCCCGGCGGGCGCGCTGCGGACGAGGAGGGTGTCGGGGTCGGCACGCCGGGTGCGGCACAGCGTCATCGGGCGCCCGTCCCGCTCCGGCGCCGCCGGGGTGGTCGCGGGCGGGGGCACCTGCTCGGGTGGGCCGCGTGTCCGGGCCGCTGCGCCATGGAGGCCTCCAGGAGTCGCTTGCCGCTTCCCCGGTCGAGCGGTCCGCTCACGTGTGGGGGGAGGCGGCAGTGAGGCCCGCAGTCTGCCAGGTCGAGGTGGCGATCCGGTACGGACCCCGAACTGTGGGGCTCCCGAAGTACGCGTCCTGTGAACGGAACACAGCTCACGGCCGTACCGTCAGATGCCGACACACCAGCGCACCGAGGGAAGAGGGGCAGTACATGAGCGGAGTGGCACGCCGGACGGTGGTCGCGGCGGCGGGAGGCGCGGGCCTGGCAGCGGCGCTCACCGCGTGCGGGGGCGGCGGCACCGACGACAAGGACCCGGCCGCGCAGGGCGGCACGCTCGCGCGTACCGGGGACATCCCGGTGGGCGGCGGGAAGGTCCTCGCCGACAAGGGTCTGGTGATCACCCAGCCGAAGGCCGGCGAGTTCAAGGCCTTCTCCTCCAAGTGCACCCATGCGGGCTGCGCCGTGAGCGGCGTCAAGGACGGGGTCATCGTCTGCCCGTGCCACCGGA
Organism: Streptomyces sp. NPDC001728; assembly: GCF_040297565.1. NCBI lineage: Bacteria > Bacillati > Actinomycetota > Actinomycetes > Kitasatosporales > Streptomycetaceae > Streptomyces > Streptomyces sp. NPDC001728. The sequence goes on along the minus strand of NZ_JBEOZK010000025.1, from coordinate 30,156 downwards.
GCCACTTCGACATCTCGGACGGCAGCGTGAAATCCGGCCCCGCGCCCTCGCCGCTGCCGCCGGAGCCGATCCAGGTGGTGGGCGACGAGATCAGCCTCGGCTGACGGCACCCCCGGCGCCCCCCGTAACTCCGGCGCGCCGGGGCGCTTTCCAGCCGGCGAGCACCTCGTCGGTCGTGGTGATCGTGGCGACGAGCGCGAGGGTGTGACGGATCATCGCGGGGGTGTAGTCGGCCGGCACCCCCGCGATGGCGTCCCCGGGGACGACCACCGTGTAGCCGAGGTTCACCGCGTCGAAGACGGCGTTGGGCACGGCCACGTTGGCCGAGACACCGGTGACGATCAGGGTCCGGCAGCCCAGGTTGCGGAGCAGCGCGTCGACATCGGTCCCGGCGAGCGGCGAGAGCCCGTGCAGGCGCCGTACGACGAGGTCCTCGTCCGCGACCTGGATCGGTTCGGCGATCCGTACCGCCGTGCTGCCGCTGTGCTGCTGCACGGGTAGCCGGGCGGCGGCCCGGAACAGCCGGGCGTTGCTGTTGGCGCCGCGTCCGTCGGGGCGCCGTTCCGCGACGGCGTGGATCACCTGGACGTCGGCCTCGTGGGCGGCGGCCACGAGCCGGGCGACATTCCCCAATGCTCCCGACGCGCGGGCGACGGCAGCCAGTTCGGGCAGTGCGCTGTCCGGGCCGACGACTCCCTGCTGGCACTCGACGGTGAGCAGTGCGACTCCGCCGTCCGGTCGTATCCACTCTCCGAGCCGCTCTCTCGCACTCTGTCCCATGGCTCTCCCCTTGCACGCGCGCGAATGGGCCCCCATGCTTTCTGACGTCTCATCAGAAATCCAGAAGGGTGCGGACGATGACCGTCGCACAGCGCCGTGGACGCCGGATCATGATGACCCCGGCCGAGCTCGACTCCTTCCTCGCCGAACAGCGCACCTGCCGGGTCGCGACCGTCTCCGCCGACGGCCGCCCGCATGTGAGCGCGTTGTGGTTCGCCTGGGACGGCTCCTCCCTGTGGCTGTACTCCCTGACCCGCAGCCGGCGTTGGGCGGAGCTGCGCTCCGACCCGAGGATCGCCGTCGTGGTGGACGACGGCGAGGAGTACGGGGAGCTGCGCGGGGCAGAGCTCTCGGGCACGGTCGAATTCGTCGGCGAGGCACCCCGTACGGGCGAGCCGTGCCCCGAACTCGACGTGATCGAGCGGCTCTTCGCCGCCAAGAACTTCCGCCTCGACGCGATGCCGCACGACGGCCGGCACGCCTGGATGCGCCTGACACCGGACGCGGTCGCGTCCTGGGACTTCCGCAAGCTGGGGTGACCCCTGGGCTGCGCCCGGAAGGTCCCCGCACGTCAGCTCGCCAGTGGCTCCGCCGCCGCCCGCAGCGCGGCCACCACGGCCCGCACGGAGGGGCGGCGCCCGGCGTCGGCGCGCCAGGTGGCGTGGATATGGCGCCTCACCTGCTGCCGTACGGGCACGAACACCACACCGTCCGGCACCGGCCGGCCGAGCCGGGGCGTCACGCAGACCCCGAGCCCGGCGGCGACGAGCGCCAGCTGCGTGTGGTGCTCGCCCGCCAGGTGTCCGATGCGGGGCTCGATGCCCTGGGAGCGCAGGGTGAACATCAGCCAGTCGTGGCAGAACTCGCCCTCGGGCCAGGACACCCACTCCTCGTCGGCGAAGTCCACCAGGTCCACCGCGTCCCGCCCCGCGAGCCGGTGCCCGGCGGGGAGGGCGACGTCGGCGGAGTCGTCGAGGAGATGGGCGCGCTCCAGGCCGCCCGGCACCGGCGCCCGCTTGTTGCTCCAGTCCAGGACGATCGCGAGGTCCGCGTCGCCGCGCAGCACCGCGCGCACGCCCTGCTCCGGTTCGAGTTCCGCCGTACGGACCCGGAGGTCGGGGTGGCCCGCGCGCAGGGCGGCGAGCGCGGCCGGGAAGAGTCCCCGGGCCGCGGTCGGGAAGGCCGCGGCACGCACCTCGCCCACCACCTGGCCGCGCTGGGCCTCGATGTCGGCCTGGGCCAGCTGGACCTGGGAGAGGATGCGGGCGGCGTGCTCGGCGAGCAGCAGCCCCGCGTCCGTGAGGCGGACGCCCCGCCCGTTCTTGGCGAGCAGCTGCTGCCCCACCTCGCGCTCCAGCTTGGACAGCTGCTGGGAGACGGCCGACGTGGTGACGTGCAGCCCATCGGCCGCCCCGCTCACCGAACCGTGCCGGGCGAAGGCGTCGAGGGTGCGCAGGCGCTCCAGGTTCAACATGTAAGCGATGCTAAGGGTAGGGGTCGAGGAATTCTCGCTTGTTCTAAGACATCGCGGCCGTCACCCTGAGTGTCATGAGCCCCGCAGCCCCACCCCTCCCGTCCCCCGCCCGCACCTCACGCCTGCTCGACTGGCGCGTCAGGTTCGGCGTCCTGGCCCTCATCTGGGGCTTCAGCTTCCTCTTCATCAAGGTCGGCACGGAGGGCTTCGCCCCCTTCCAGGTCACCTTCGGACGGCTTCTGTTCGGTACGGCGGTGCTGGCCGTCGCGCTGGCCGTGAAGCGCGACCGGCTGCCGCGCGGCGCCCGCGTCTGGGGTCACCTGACGGTCGCGGCCTTCCTCCTCAACGCCCTGCCGTTCTCGCTCTTCGCGTACGCGGAACTGACGATCCCCTCGACCCTGGCGGGCATCTGCAACGCGACGACCCCCCTGTGGGGCATGCTGCTCTCCCTCGTCGCCCTCTCCGAGGACCGCCCGACCCGGGTCCGCGCGGCCGGGCTCGGCATCGGCTTCATGGGCGTGCTCACCGTCCTCGGCGCGTGGCAGGGCTTCTCCGGACTCGACGTGACGGGTACGGCCCTGGCACTGCTCGCCTCGTTCAGTTACGCGGTCGGCTGGATCTACGTCCGCAGGACCCTCAGCGGCAGCGGCGTCTCGAACCTCTCGCTGGCCACGTCGCAAGTGGGGCTCGCGACGCTGCAACTGGCCGTGGTCACGCCGCTGTTCACTTCCGTGCCGACCTCGGTGGAGCTGCTGCCGCTGCTCGCCGTGATCGCGCTCGGCGCGCTCGGCACCGGCTACGCGATGCTGCTCCAGTACGGCGTGGTCGCGGAGGTGGGCCCGACGACGGCCTCCATGGTCACGTACTTCATCCCGGTGATCGCCACGACGGCGGGCGTCGCACTCCTGGACGAGGGCCTGACCTGGAACACCCCGGTCGGAGCGGTCGTGGTCCTGGCGGGCGCGGCCCTCACCCAGACCCGCACCTCCCGGCGCAGCGCCGGGAACCCGGCCCAGGGGGACCCGGCCGCCGTCACGCCACAGCCCCCGGCCACCGCCACCCTCCAGGCCCCGGCCGCCGTCACGCCACAAGACCCTGCACCCCAGGCCGCCTCCCTCTGACAGTGGCGCGCACCCCCTACCCGTAACTCCGCGCCACCACCGGCCCCGTCGCCCGCGTCACCGCCTCCGCCAGGGGTTCGACGTCCTCGGCGGCGAGGCCGGAGACGGTGAGCCGGACGGCCGGCCCGGCGTCCATCCGGAACCGCGCGCCCGGGGCCACCGCCCACCCGGCGGCGAGAAGCCCCGTCACCGCGCCGGTCTCGTCGGCGACCGGCACCCATACGTTCATGCCGCCCCGGCCGTGCGCCTCGACGCCCCGCCGGGCCAGCGCCCGTACGAGTGCGTCGCGGCGCTTCCCGTACGCGCGGGCGACGGCGGCGGGGTCCACGGCCTCCGTGGCCCAGAGGTGCGCGACGACCCCCTGGAGGAGACGGCTGACCCAGCCGGGGCCGAGCCGCTGCCGCCCGAGCACCCGGTCGACGGTCTCGGCGTCGCCGGTGAAGGCGGCGATCCGCAGATCGGGCCCGTAGGCCTTGGCGACGGAACGGATCAGCACCCAGTGGTCGGTGCCGCCGGCCACCGGGTGGAGCGGCTGCGCGACGATGCCGTGCCCGTGGTCGTCCTCGACGAGCAGCACGCCGGGGTGCGCCGCGAGGACCCGCCGCAGCTCCCGCGCCCGGTCCTCGGTCACACACGCCCCGGTCGGGTTCTGCGCCCGGTCGGTCACGATGACCGCCCGCGCCCCGTCCTTGCGGATCGCCCGCTCGACCTCCTCGGGCAGCGGCCCCTCGTCGTCGACGGCGACCGGCACGGGGTGCAGTCCGAGGGCGGGCACCAGGTCGAGGAGACTGCCCCAGCCCGGGTCCTCGACGGCGACGGCGTCGCCCGGCCTGAGGTGGACGGCGAGCACCCGTTCGACGGCGTCGAGGGAGCCCGAGGTGACGCCGACGGGCCCGGCGGGCACCCCGTCCGCGTCGAAGGCGGCGCGCGCGAGACGCCCGAACTCCTCGTCGACGGGGGCCTCCCCGTACATGCCGGGCCGCTCGGCGTACCTCCGCGCGACCTCGGCGAAGGCCTCTCCGAGCGGGGGCAGCAGGGCGGGGTCGGGGCTGCCGTTGCTCACGTCCCTGACCCCGAGGGGGGCCGCCACCCGGATCGACCCGCGCGCGGTGGTGGCGGGGCGCGGGCGCACCCGGCTGCCGCGCCGCCCGTCGGTCTCGATGACCCCGCGTTCGCGCAGGGTGCGGTAGGCGGCGGCCACGGTATTGGGGTTCACGCCGAGCGTAGCCGCCAACTCCCGCATGGGCGGCAGGAGTTGGCTGGGCTGCAATGCCCCGGCGGCCACCCCCCGCTCCACGCTGGCGGCGATGTCCGATGCGCGACGACCTTCGATCCGATACTCTCCTAGCACAAACGCAAGTATGCACTAGTGCAATGGAGTGCACAATGACCGCCGCCGCCGACACGTACCCGCCGACCGACCGGACCGTCCCCACCCGCGCCCGCCAGCGCGCTTCGTACGACAAGGCACTCGTCCACTCGATACTCGACGAGGCCTACGTCTGCCACCTCGGCTTCGTCCGTGACGGCGCGCCCGTCGTCCTGCCGACGCTCTTCGGCCGCGTCGGCGACCGGCTCTATGTGCACGGCTCCACCGGCTCCCGGCCGCTGCGCGCCGCCGGCGACGGCGTGGCCTCGCCCGGCCTGCCCGTCTGCCTGACCGTGACGCACGTCGACGGCCTCGTCCTCGCCCGCTCCGCCTTCCACCACTCCCTCAACTACCGCTCCGTCGTGGTCCACGGCACAGCCCACCAGGTCACCGACCCCGACGAGCTGCGCATCGCCCTCGACGCGCTCGTCGACCACGTCGTCCCTGGCCGCTCCGCCGACTCGCGCCCCGCGAACGCCAAGGAGCTCGCCGCCACGGCCGTGCTCCGGCTCGACCTGGACGAGGTCTCGGCGAAAGTCCGCGACGCCGGCCCCAACGACGACGCCGAGGACCTGGGCCTGCCCCACTGGTCGGGCGTCGTCCCGGTGCGCGGCGGCTACGGCACCCCGGTCCCGGCCGACGACCTCGACCCGGCCGTCCCCCTGCCCGGCTACCTCGCCGCGCTCTGAGCCGTACGGCCACCGAATACCGACGAACGACGGAGGGAAGGACCGACGATGCTGATCCACCCCTGGGACGCCGCACACGACGACGGCGAGTGGCGCGACTGGCTCTCCCGGCACGACTTCGGGCAGCTCGCCGTCAACGGCCTGCCCGGAGAACCGCCGTGGGTCCAGCCGACCCATTTCCGGTACGAGGCCGAGCCGGGCCCCTACGGGCAGGCCCTGGTCCATCTGGCCCGGCCCAACCCGCTCTGGCGCGCCCTGGAGGCGAACCCGGCGGTGCTGCTCAGCGTGGTCGACGACCATGTCTTCGTACCGGGCTCGTGGACGGCGCCCGAGGGCACCCCGTCCGCGCACGGCACCCCCACCTCGTACTACGCCGCCGTCCAGCTGCGCTGCACCGCGCACGTGGTCGACGACCCGGCGGAGAAGGCGGAACTCCTCAACCGCCAGGTCGCCCACTTCCAGCCGGACGGGGGCACGGCTCCCGTCGTCCCGGGCGAGGACCCGTTCGGCCGCCTCCTGTCGGGGATCAGGGTGCTGCGCCTTCAGGTGACCGAGGTGCGGGCCAAGTTCAAGTACGCCGGCAACAAACCGCCGGAGGTCCAGGACCGTGTCATGGACCGCCTGGCGGAGCGGGCAGGCCCCGGCGACCTGGCCGCACGGGCCCACCAGCTGCGCCGCCGCGCCGGGGACTGACCCGCCCGGAGGCCTACACCGCCACGACCTCCTCCTGCCTGCGCACCGCCGCCGCCGCACGCGCCTCCGCGAACGCGAGGCCCGTGACGGCGGCGAGCAGCAGCAGGGTGCCGAGCACGATCGCGGTGGTGAGCCGCTCCCCCAGCAGCGACACGGCGATGACCGCCGCGCTCACCGGCTCCAGGAGCATGATCACGGAGACGGTGGCGGCCCGGACGACCGCCGCACCGGCGAAGTACAGCGCGTACGCGAGGGCGGTCGGCACGGCGGCCACGTACACGAGCAGCAGCAGGACGCTCACCGGCGCGTCGGTCCGCGGGACGAGCCCCTCGGCGAGCGCGGCGGGCAGCAGCCCGGCCGCCCCGATCGCGAAGGCCCAGGTGGTGGTCGCCAGGGCGTCCGTGCGCCCGCCGTCGCGGCCGAGCCACCGGGTGAGCAGGGTGATCGCCGCGTACCCGGCCGCCGAGACGACCGCGAGTGCGACGCCCAGCGGCCGGACCTCCGTCGCTCCGCCGCCCAGGACCAGGACGACGAGCCCGGCGAGCGCTCCGGTGACGGCGGCGACACCGCCGCGGCCGAGGCGTTCGCCCATGGTGAGCCGGGCTCCGACCGCGATGAGGACGGGTCCCGCGCCGAGGGTGACGACGGTGCCGACCGCGAGGCCGGTGGCCTGGACGGCGGCGAAGTAGGCGCTCTGGAAGACGGTCAGGCCGATCCCCGTACCGAGGATGCGGGCGGTCCGACGGCCGCGCGTCTCCCCGGCGGTACGGGCGACCGCGCGCCGGGGCCGCAGGGCCAGCGCGCCGAGCAGCAGGGCGAGCCCGCCGACGCACCGCCAGAAGGAGAGCGCGAGGGGGCCCATGTCGCTGATCCGGAAGATCAGCGAGGCGGCGGCACCGGCGGTGCCCCAGGCGACTCCGGCGACGATCAGATAGAGCAGGCTCCGCCCGACGGACAGGGCGGATTCCGATGAGTTCGACACGTGACTTCTCCGTGGAAGACAGGAGGGAAAGGTGGTCGCTCGGCTCCGCGCGCGGGCAGCGACGAACCGCTCGGGGGCGAGGAGTCGCCCGGCCGAGCCCGGTCTTCGTCGAGGAGTGTCTCCGCGCGCGCTAGGCGGCGGGAGGCGGAAGCACGGTCGAAGGCATGAGCGGCACCCTAGGGGGCGCTCCGCCCGGCGGGCAACCCGGCGTCCCTGCCGTCGGACTCGGAGACTTCCGCCTCCCGGCCCTCCGTGGACCCCGCCGCCTCGGCTGACGAAGAAGCCGCCCCGGACCCCGCCACCGGCCCCGCCGCCGGCGCCTTCGGCGTCGAGGACTGGGCGATGAAGGCCCCGACGAGGACCACCGCGCCGCCGATGATCTGCGGCGCGTCGAGGTGCTCACCGAGCAGGACCCAGGCGAGCACGGTCGCGATGACGGCCTCCAGACAGGCCACGACACCCGCGACCTGCGGGGAGAGGCGGCGCACCGAGATGACCCCGGTGACGTACGCGAGGACGGTCGCGATCAGCACGATCCAGCCGAGCAGCAGCCACGCGGGCACATCGCTGCCGTCCATGTCGGCGCTGCCGCCGAGCAGCGACCAGTCCATGCCCCACGGGCGGGCGATCACGGTGAGGACGAGCGCGCCGATGAGCAGTCCGTAGGCGATGACTCCGACCGGATCGGCCCGCTCGGCCTGCTCCGCCTCGTCGGCGCCCTGGTCGGAGAGGACGAAGTAGCCGACCTGGCAGCAGGCGGCGGCGAGCGCCAGGAGCAGCCCGACGAGGTCGAAGGTGAGCCCGGACCAGATCTGGACGACGCAGGCGAGCCCGCCGACGGCCAGGACGACGCCGAGGGCGGCGGCGCGGGTGACCGGCCGGCGCTGGACGAAGCGGACCCAGCCGAGGACGAGCGCCGGGGCGAGGTATTCGATGAGCAGCGCGACGCCGACGGGGATGCGGGAGATGGAGGCGAAGTAGAACGCCTGGACCCCGGCGACGGCGAGCAGGCCGAAGCCGACGAGGAGGGCGGGTTTGCGGCGCAGGAGGTCGCGGTGGCGCCAGGCCACCGGAAGCATGACGAGCGCGGCGCCGGCGACCCGGAGCCACACCACATGGAGCGGGTCGAGTCCCGCCTCGATGAGCGGCTTGGCCGCCACTCCTGAACCACCGAATGCGAAGGCCGAGGCCAGGGCTAGTCCCAGGCCGGCGCTTCTCCCCTGAGACGCGTGCATCGGGCCATGATGACAGGACGCGGTCAGGCGCGTAACCCCCGTTACACCTGTTGAGACGGCTTCCCGTCACGCACCCGGAACCGGTGCCTCCTCCAGGGCGTCGGGACCGGCTTCGAGCCCACGGGTGATCCGCGCGACCAGCGCGTCCGTGTCGACCCCCGCGCGGCGCAGCACCTCGGCGGCCCGGCTGCCGGGGTCGGCCGCGACGGCGGCGAGCACGTCGACGGCGCGGGCCCGGGAATCACCCCGGCCGGCGGCCCGGCGGAAGGCTTCCTCGAAGGCGGCCGACGCGGCCGGCGACCAGCCCGAGGGCCGCGAGCCCTGGGGCTCGGCCCCGCGCACGGCGGGCAGCAGTCGCCCGGCGGGCGAGTCCTCGACCGAGCGCTGCCAGCGCAGCCCGTAGCCGATGGACCGCTGGACGAGGTAGCCGAGGACGCGGGCGAGCTCGTGACGGCCCTCGAAGGCGGCGCCGGCCTCGCGGTCGGACTCGATGAGCGAGTGCAGCAGGTGCGCGGTGTCGATCTGCCGGTCGCCGTCCCTGAGGGCTCTTCGGCGCGCGCCCGTCACGACCGTCGCGAGGGACGGCGTCAGGAGGGGCGCGAGCTCCGCGCGCGGGGCGACGGGCTGCCGGAGTGACTGAGGGAGCGGGACGGGATGGTGCACCCTCTCACCTCATCAGACCGGGGCGCCCCGGGCATCACCGAGGAGAAGCATGTCCGCATCCCACCGGAGTTGGGCACGCACGCACGGTTCCTCCTCCTTACGGATGAGATCGCGCGCGTTGCCCTCAGGGGGCGCGCGCCGTCTTGCCACACGCCCCTGATGCAACCACGGGACCGTCTCCGTACGTCCTCCGATCATGTTCTGGATGGTGGCTCTGCTCGCGCTCGACGGGCGGCAGTACGTCTACCGGGTGTACGCACCCCGGGAGGCACTGCCCGCCGACCTGTTCTGGGCGGCCTTCCACTGCCATGAGGAGGACGGCGCTCCGCGCGCCTCGGACAGCTTCGACGCGGCGGAGATCTGGTGGATCGGCGACGGGACAGGCCCGGCCGTCACAGAACTGACGGTTCATCAGTATTGAATGTTCACGGCCATCCGGCTACGTTCCGCGACACCGGAACCCAGTTGGCACGCGTGAAGGGGTGGTCTCATGGCCGAAGTCAGCGCGGAGGCACGGATCGAGGCACCGGCCGGAAAGGTCTGGGCCCAGCTCATGGACTTCCCCTCGTACGGCGAGTGGAACGCCACCCACACCAACTTCCCGAACGGCGGCCCGGAAACCCTGGCGGCGGGTGGCACCTTCACCGAGAACATGAAGCTGATGGGCTTCCCCGCCGAGGTGCTCTGGACGATCGAGGAGCTGGAGTCGGAGCGCGCCCTCGCGATCAAGGGCAAGGGCCCGATGGGGGTGCTCGTCACCACCCGCTACTCACTCACGTCGGACGGGGACGCGACGAACGTGCGGATCGACGGCGAGTTCACGGGCGCGGCGGTCTCACTGATGGCGGGCAAGCTCAAGGACTCGGCGACGGCGGCCCTCACGGAGTCGCTGCGCAAGCTCTCGGGCCTGGTCGCCTGAGGGCCCCGGCCCCCTGACGCGCCTGAGGGCCCGTGGCACACGCCACGGGGCCCTCAGGCGACCTCCGGCCGAGCGGGCACAGCTCAGTCCTCGTCGGCCAGGATCAGGTACAGCTTCTTGCGGGCCTCGTTGATCACGCCGACCGCCTTCTGCCGCTGCTCGGCGCTGCCGGTCTTCCAGACCTGCCCGAACGCCTCCATCAGACCGAAGCCGGCCTGCCGGATCTCGTTCACGGCCTCCCAGTCGACCCCGCGCCCGGCCTCTTCCCACGGCGCCTCGGGGCCGGCCTCGGCCTCGGTACGCCCGGTGTCGGTGAGCGTGAACAGCTTCTTGCCGCCCTCGCTCGCGCTGATGATCAGCCCCTCGTCCTCCAGCATCTGGAGGGTCGGGTAGACCGAGCCGGGACTGGGCTTCCAGGCCCCGTCGCTGCGCTCGCCGATCTCCCGGATCATCTCGTAGCCGTGCATGGGGCGGTCCTTCAGGAGGGCCAGGATCGAGGCCCTCACATCACCGCGCCTGGCCCGCCCCCGGCCGCCACCCCGACCGCGCCCGCCCCCGAAGGGCCCGCCGCCGAATCCCGGCCCGAACGGCCCGAACGCGGCCCGCCGCCCTTCGAAGTCCCCACGAGCCCCGGGGCCACAGCCTCCACGCCCGGCTCCGTGTCCGTTTCCGTACTCGTGCCCATGTGAACGCATCGCAACGCTCCTTCCATCGGGATCGCATCGTCGAACTGTCGCGATACCTCAACGATATATCGGAACCGTTCACCGAGCAACACTCCCGACTGCTTCGCGCCGCCCGCCCGAGCCACTGCCCCCCTCCCGCCCCAGGTCCGGGTCCAGTTCCCCGCGATTGGCCTTGGTCCGCTCGATCCGGGCCCCGATACGGTCACCCCATGCGCATCCGAATCGTCGACGCCTTCACGGACCGGCCCTTCTCCGGGAACCCGGCCGGCGTCCTCCTCCTGGACTCCTTCCCCGACGACGACGACTGGCTCCAGAAGGTCGCCGCCGAGGTCAACCTCTCCGAGACGGCCTTCGCCCACCCCCTGCCCGCCGGCGAGGCCGACGGCGCGGCGGACTGGGCCCTGCGCTGGTTCACCCCGACCACCGAGGTCGACATGTGCGGCCACGCCACCCTGGCGACCGCCCACGTCCTGCACTCCACCGGCACGGCGACCGGCACCGTCCGCTTCGCGGCGCGCTGCGGCGTCCTCGGCGCCACCGCCGAGACCGACGGCACCATCACCATGGACTTCCCGACCTCGTCCCTCACCGCCGTCCCGGTCCCCGAGGGCCTGGAGACGGCGCTCGGCGCCGAGATCGTCGCGGTCCACGACACCGCCGCCCACATCGGGGACCTCCTCGTCGAGCTGCGCGACGAGTCCGCCGTGCGCGCGCTCCGGCCGGACCTCGCCGCCCTGAAAGGGCTCTCCTCGCGCGGCGTCATCGCGACCGCCGCCGCCGAGGACCCCGCCGTCGGCCACGACTTCGTCTCCCGCGGCTTCTTCCCCGCCTTCGGCATCGACGAGGACCCGGTGACGGGCAGCGCCCACACCGCGCTCGCCCCCTACTGGTCGGCCCGCTTCGGCCGCGACGACCTCGTCGGCTTCCAGGGCGGCGCCCGTACCGGCATCGTCCGCACCCGCCTGCGCGGCGACCGCACCCTCCTCAACGGCCACGCGGTCACGGTCATGGAGGGCGACCTGTACGCCTAGCGAAGCCGGCCGGCCACCCGCGAGCAAAATCGCGAGCAGGGGCGTACGGAGAACCCGTACGCCCCTGCCGAAGGCACGCGTCAGACCGTGGGCAGCCAGTCCACCCGGCCCGCGAGCAGCCCATACCCGACGAAGGCCACGATGTCGAGCAGCGCGTGCGCCACCACCAGCGGTCCGACCCGGCCCCAGCGCCGATACAGCAGGACGAAGACCGCGCCCATCACGACGTTGCCGACGAAGCCGCCGATCCCCTGGTACAGGTGGTAGGAGCCGCGCAGCACCGAACTCGCCACCAGCGCGGCCATCGGCGTCCAGCCCAACTGCCCCAGTCTGCGGAGCAGATAGCCGACGACGACGACCTCCTCCAGGACCGAGTTCTGCACCGCCGAGAGGATCAGCACCGGGTACTTCCACCACACGTCCGGCAGCGACTCGGGAACCACCGTCAGGTTGAAGCCGGTCGCCCTGGCCGCCAGGTAGAAGGCGAGTCCCGCGCTCCCGATGCCCGCGGCGACCAGCGTCCCCCGCCCGAGGTCCGGCCACGGCCGGGTCCGGTCGAAGCCGATGGCCCGCAGTCCGGAGCCCTCGCGCATCAGCAGGTGGGCGACGAGGAGCACGGGGACGAGGGCCGTGGCGATGCCGAAGAGCTGCCAGGACAGGTCGAGCCACGGCCGGCCGGGCGCGTACGAGCCGTTGAGCGTCGCCGCCTGCTCCTTCAGCGCCCCGGTCCTGGTGAGCGAGCCGATGAAGCTGATGAGGGACGAGACCCCGCTCGCCCCGAGGGAGAGCGCCAGAACGATGAACGTCTCGGAGCGCAGCACCCGGCGCGACAGACCCTCGGGGGGCAGGGAAGCGTCACTCACTCGTTGCTCCGACACCACGCCTGTCTCCACTTCCCGGTCACCGACGGCCGCCCTTCCGGCGGCCCCGACCACTTTGTCATGATCAGCCGCGCCACCGGGCGCCGGGAATCCGGACTCAGTCGATCCCCACCGGCCAGGTGTGCACCGGCTCCCCGGCCCGCGTCAGCGTCCGGTAGCGGCGGGTGGTCGCCGCGAGCGCCGCCGCACGGTCGAGGCCCGACTCCATGGCCTGGTGGAAGGTGTCGGCCTGCCAGGAGGCGCCGTTCACCCCCCGCAGACAGCGCTGTTCGATCACCCCGAGGTAGAAGTCCCGGTCGGCGGGCTCGATGTGCCAGGCGTCGAGCCCCGCCGCGGCGAGCGGCAACAGTTCGTCGAGGACCAGCCGTACCGCCGGGAGGGTCGCGACGCCCCCGGCCCGGCCCGCCCGGGGCCACCGCAGCTCCGCCTCGATGCCGTGGCGGCAGGCCGCGTCGAAGTTGGCCTCGGCGTCCTCGAAGGCCAGCCGCTTCCAGACCGGCCGGGGGTCGTCGGCGAGCGAGCGCACCAGCCCGTAGTAGAAGGCCGCGTTGGCGATGACGTCGGTGACGGTCGGCCCCGCGGGCAGCACCCGGTTCTCGACGCGCAGGTGCGGGACCCCGTCGACCCAGCCGTACACGGGCCTGTTCCAGCGGTAGACCGTGCCGTTGTGCAGGACGAGTTCCTGGAGGCGCGGCACCTGGCCCCGGTCCAGGACGAGCAGCGGGTCCTCCTCGTCACAGATGGGCAGCAGCGCGGGGAAATAGCGCACGTTCTCCTCGAAGAGGTCGTACACCGAGTCCACCCACCGCTCCCCGAACCAGGTGCGCGGCCGGACGCCTTGGGACTGCAGCTCGGGCGGCCGGGTGTCGGTGGCCTGCTGGAACAACGGCGGCCGGGACTCCCGCCACACCTCGCGCCCGAAGACGAAGGGCGCGTTGGCACCCAGCGCGATCTGTACGCCCGAGACGGCCTGCGCCGCGTTCCACACGGAGGCGAACCGGGCGGGCGTCACCTGGAGATGCAGCTGCACCGAGGTGCAGGCCGCTTCGGGAACGATCGACCCCGAGGTGCAGAGCAGCCGTTCGACGCCGTGGATGTCGAGGGTGAAGTCCTCGCCCCTGGCGGCGAGGATCTGGTCGTTGAGGAGCGTGTAGCGGTCGGCGGCCGACAGGTTCTCCAGGACCAGGTCGTCCTCGGTGAGCGTGGGCAGTATGCCGATCATGACGACGCCCGCGTCGAGTTCGGCCGCCTTGCGGTCGGCGTATCCGATTCCGGTTCCGATCTCCTCGGCGAGCCGGTCGAATACGCGCCCGCCGAGCTGGTGGGGCGCGATGTTCACTTCGAGGTTGAACATTCCGAGTTCCGTCTGGAAATCGGGGCTCGCGATCTTTTCCAGAACCGGCCCGTTCAGCATGCGGGGCAGTCCGTCCGCCCCCGCGAGATTGAGTTCGATCTCCACGCCCATCAGATTGCGCGGCCGGTCGAACCTCTTCTCCGCGAGGAGCCTCGCGAGTCCCGCGAGGCACTGCTGGAGCTTTCTCCGGTAGTGCTGCCGGTCGGACGGGGCGAACCCGTCGGCCACGACCTTCTCCCCCATCGAAGCGTCCCTCCCCGAGTGGGCAGCCGCCCACGGCGGCCGCGCGTCACGGACGATGATGCCCGGCCGACTGATCCACAACGCCTGCGGAGGAGACCTCTCGGAGGATAGGCTGATTGCAGAGCCCCACCGGCACATTCCGAGGGCAAGGAACAAGCGACATATACCAATGTCCTATTGCCCGTTGACCGGGGGTCGGAATTCAGCCGTCCGCCTCTGCGAGGAATACGCAGGTGGGGGCGGCACCAGACAGGGGATTCCGCTTCGACTGCCGTTGCCCTACGGCTCGATGACGCCTTGTCAGGAATACCGGCGCGGTCTAGCGGAAACACTCTGTGAACACGTGTCGTATAAACTCCGCGGACGAGGCAGAGTGTTGGCGCCCGGCCGCGGCCGTACGGCCCACCTCCGGCCCCGCCGCCGACAGCGCCGTCGTACCTGCCCACGCTTCACCGTGTCTCCTGAGTGAGAGGCGACCCATCATGCTCCGACCCTCCCCGGCCCCTGCGCCGGCCCTCCGCAGCGTCCTCGCGGCCCTCGGCTCGCCGACCGCCGTCCGCGAGGCGCGAACGCCCGCCCTCAGGGCCGCGCAGGGACCGCTGAGCCCCGAACATCCGCTGCCCGTGCACATCCTCGGAGTCGCCGGAGCGCCGGGCCACGCGCCCCGCACCCGGCTCGCCGGCTGGCGGTTCCTGATCCGGAGCGGAGACCGGGCCATCGCCGCCGCGGACACCATGCTCACCCTCGACGGCTGGTCCTTCTCCCACTTCTTCGAGGGTCCGTACGTCGCCGCCACCGAGCGCGCGCTGCTTCAGGCCGAGGCCCTGCCCGGCGCCTACCAGCCGAGGCTGCTCTCCGTGCCGCAGCTCTACATGCTGACCCTCTGGCTGCACGCGGAGCCGGAGGAGGACGTCACCGCGGCCCCGCCCGCCGCCGATCTGATGGTGCCGCTGGCCCCCGCGCCGCCCGGGATCGCCGCCCACCGGGCGTACCGGGTCGCCGATCTCCTGCCCGTCCTCCGTACGCGCCTCGCGCCGCCGCCCCTCCTGGGCTGGGCGGCGTCCGCCTGACCCACCGCACGCGCGTCACCGCCGCCCCGTGACCCGGCCGGTCACGGGGCGCACCGCTGCCCCGGGAACGCGCCCGAACACACCGCCCGAACACTCCTCCCGGACGGACTAGCCCACTCGGGCCACCCCGAACCACCCGAAGAGACGGTGCAGTTGAGATGAACCGCCCCTGCGGGTGACGCGTCCTACCAGGAGAGGACGAGCTGCCGCGAAATCCCTGCGGAAGACCGTCCATGGGGCAAGACTGGGACCGGAACCGAACCGACCGACGGGGGCGGCCATGAGCGCCAAGAGCCGCAGGACATCCACCACGACGCAGCGAAAGAACCCACCCATGTGCCAGCACCAGCCCGCCTGTCCCACCGCCGACTCCGCCGACCGGGAGGCGGCCCGACCGACGGCACACCACCCGGAGCAGGGCTGGAGCCTGCTGTGCAACGGCGTCCTGCTCTTCGAGGACACCGGTGAGCTGCTGCCGGACGGGCAGATCATCGCCCCGCACCGGCCGCTGATGACGGGCCGGGTGACGACGGCCGCCTGAGGGCGGCGGTGAGGACACGTTACGAGGGAAACGCCGAGGGCCGGCCCGGAGGAAGATCCTCCGAACCGGCCCTCGTTCGATGCCCGGGGCCGCTCACGGCCCCGCCCGGCTCAGTTGTCGTACTCGTCCAGCGGCGGGCAGGAGCAGACCAGGTTCCGGTCGCCGAAGGCACCGTCGATGCGGCGCACCGGCGGCCAGTACTTGTCGGCGGCCGAGACGCCGGCCGGGAAGACGGCCTCGTCGCGGGTGTACGCGTGGTTCCACTCGCCGCCCAGCGCCGCCGCGGTGTGCGGAGCGTTGTGCAGCGGGTTGTCGTCCCCGGGCCACTGGCCCGAGGCGACCTTCTCGATCTCGCCCCGGATCGCGATCATCGTGTCGCAGAAGCGGTCGATCTCGGTCAGGTCCTCGGACTCGGTCGGCTCGATCATCAGCGTGCCGGCCACCGGGAACGACATCGTCGGCGCGTGGAAGCCGTAGTCGATGAGGCGCTTGGCGATGTCGTCGACCGTGACGCCCGTCGCCTTGGACAGCGGGCGCAGGTCCACGATGCACTCGTGCGCGACGAGACCGGCCGGACCGGTGTAGAGCACCGGGAAGTGCGGCTCCAGGCGCTTGGCGATGTAGTTCGCCGCGAGCACCGCGACCTGGGTGGCGCGCTTGAGGCCCTCGCCGCCCATCAGCCGCACGTACGACCACGAGATCGGCAGGATGCCCGCGGAGCCCCACGGGGCGGCCGAGATCGGGCCCACGCCGGTCTCCGGGCCCGCGGTGGGCTGGAGCGGGTGGTTCGGCAGGAACGGCGCGAGGTGCGCGCGGACGCCGACCGGGCCGACGCCCGGACCGCCACCGCCGTGCGGGATGCAGAAGGTCTTGTGCAGGTTCAGGTGCGAGACGTCGCCACCGAAGTGGCCCGGCTTGGCCAGACCGACCAGCGCGTTGAGGTTGGCGCCGTCGACGTACACCTGGCCGCCGGCCTCGTGGACCTCGGCGCAGATGTCGGCGACGTGCTCCTCGAAGACGCCGTGCGTCGACGGGTAGGTGATCATCAGCACGGACAGCTCGTCGCGGTACTGGGCGATCTTGGCCCGCAGGTCCTCGACGTCGACCTCGCCGTCGTCGGCGGTCTTCACGACGACGACCTTCATGCCGGCCATGACCGCGGAGGCTGCGTTGGTGCCGTGCGCGGAGGACGGGATGAGGCAGACGGTGCGCTGCGCGTCGCCGTTGGAGCGGTGGTAGGCGCGGACGGCCAGCAGACCGGCCAGCTCGCCCTGCGAACCGGCGTTCGGCTGGATCGACACCTTGTCGTAGCCGGTGACCTCGGCGAGGCGCTCCTCGAGCTCGGTGATGAGCGTGACGTAGCCCTGCGCCTGGTCGACCGGGGCGAAGGGGTGCATCTGACCGAACTCGGGCCAGGTCACCGCCTCCATCTCGGTCGTCGCGTTCAGCTTCATCGTGCAGGAGCCGAGCGGGATCATGCCGCGGTCGAGCGCGTAGTCGCGGTCCGCGAGCTTGCGCAGGTAGCGCAGCATCGAGGTCTCGGAGCGGTGCGCGTGGAAGACCGGGTGGGTCAGGAACGCGTCGGAGCGCAGCAGCCCGGCGGGCAGCGTCTCCTCGGCGGTGGCGTCCAGGGCTGTGATGTCGGCGAGGTCAGCCTTGACGCCGAAGGCGCCCCAGACGGCGGTGAGCTGGGCGCGGCCGGTGGTCTCGTCGCAGGACATCGAGACGTGGTCGGCGTCGACGCGGTAGAGGTTCACGCCGGCCTCGCGGGCGGCGGCGACGACCTCGTCGGCCTTGCCGGGCACGCGGGCGGTGAGGGTGTCGAAGAAGGCGCCCTGGGTGAGCTCCACGCCACCGGCGGTGAGGCCGGCGGCCAGGATCGCGGCGTAGCGGTGGGTGCGGCGCGCGATGCCCTGGAGGCCCTCGGGGCCGTGGTAGACGGCGTACATGCCGGCCATGACCGCGAGCAGCACCTGAGCGGTACAGATGTTGCTGGTGGCCTTCTCGCGGCGGATGTGCTGCTCGCGGGTCTGGAGGGCCAGGCGGTACGCGCGGTTCCCGTCGGCGTCGACGGAGACGCCCACGAGACGGCCGGGCAGCGAGCGGGCGTGCTTGTCCTGGACGGCCATGTAGCCGGCGTGCGGACCGCCGAAGCCCATCGGGACGCCGAAGCGCTGGGTGGTGCCGACGGCGATGTCCGCGCCCAGCTCACCGGGCGAGGTGAGCAGGGTCAGCGCGAGCAGGTCGGCGGCGACGGTGACGATCGCGCCGAGCTCGTGGGCGGCGTCGATCAGAGGCTTGATGTCGCGGACGGCGCCGGAGGCACCCGGGTACTGGAGGAGCACACCGAAGACACCGCGCTCGGCGATCTCGGCCGGGATCCCCGCCGAGAGGTCGGCGACGACGACCTCGACACCGGTCGGCTCGGCGCGGGTCTCGATGACGGCGATCGTCTGGGGCAGGGCGTCGGCGTCGACGAGGAAGACACCGTTCTTGACCTTGCCGACGCGCCGGGCGAGCGACATGGCCTCGGCGGCGGCGGTGCCCTCGTCGAGCAGCGAGGCGCCGGAGGTGGGCAGCCCGGTCAGGTCGGCGACGACGGTCTGGAAGTTCAGCAGGGCCTCCAGGCGACCCTGGGAGATCTCCGGCTGGTACGGCGTGTACGCGGTGTACCAGGCCGGGTTCTCCATCACGTTCCGCAGGATCACCGGCGGGGTGAAGGTGCCGTAGTAGCCGAGGCCGATCATGGGCGCGAGGACCTGGTTGCGGTCGGCGAGGTCACGCAGCTCGGCGAGGACCTCGGCCTCAGTGCGCGCGGACGGCAGGCCGAGCGCCTCGGTGTTCTTGATGACGTCCGGCACGGCGGCGGCCGTGAGCTCGTCGAGGGAGCCGTAACCGACCTGGGCGAGCATCTTGGCGCGCGCCTCGGCGTCGGGCCCGATGTGCCGCTGCTCGAACGGAATGCCCTGTTCGAGCTCGGAGAGCGGAGTGCGGTTGGCGGTCATGTACGGAGGCCTCCTGGTCGTCACGACCTGCGAGGGGCACCGCGGCGCGGGTACCCGGACGGCCTCCCCCTCTGTCATCTCAACCTGAGAGTTTCACCGGCACGCCTCGCGGCACACCGGCTTTCACCGTCGGTGAGAGCGCATGCCGTCGGACACCGCTCTGCTTTCCAGAGTGACCTCGTCCGCGCGGTACAGGGGCCTGAGAGATTCCGGGGAGGATTTGCTCCTTCGGCGTCCACCGGAAGGTTTCTCCGGAGGACTCTCCCGCACGGGGTCGACAGCCACAGCCAGCCTACCAGCGCGGTTGCGGCTGCCGTCGCTCAAGTGGCCGACATCCCAGTTGTGCACTTTCGTAGGGGTGTAGAGCAGTTGCGACCAGTTGGAGGGACCGTGCAGACCGACATCGATCCGCGCAGCCTGATCGGCCGCAAGGCGTTCGACCGGAAGGGACACAAGATCGGAACCGTGGACGAGGTGTACCTGGACGACGCGACCGGCATCCCCGAATGGGCCGCGGTCCGCACCGGCCTGTTCAGCCGGGACGCCTTCGTCCCGCTGGAGCCGAGCGAGCTGGCCGGCGACGGCCTCCACGTCCCCTACGAACGCGCCCTCATCAAGGACGCGCCCGACTTCGGCGTGGGCCGCCACCTCTCCCCGGAACAGGAACTCCAGCTCTACCGCCACTACAGCATGGCCCTCCCGCCGCCTCCCACGGACACCCCGGACACGGACTTCGGCCGCCTGGCGGGCCAGGACGGCACCTGACCGAGAAGCCCGGCCCGCCCACCGGGCGGGCCCGCCTCGACATACCCGCACCGAGCCGCACGGTCGGTGCGGGTACATCCGCGGCCGACGGCCGGGCACGCCCCTCACGCCCCCACGTCCCGACGCACCAGCGGCAACGGCTCCGACGGCTCCAGCTCCGGGTCGTCCACGGAGAACGTCCGCACCCGCCCCGGCCCGGACCACGGCTCCTCGAACCGCACCGTGACCCGCCCGACCCCGCTCCCCTGGACCCACCCGGCCCCGTACACCGCGTGCCGTACGTCATGACCGGGCGACCAGTGCCGCTCCACGGCTCCCTCGGCCCCTCCTGAGCCCGTCTCCCCGCCCGTCACGGCCTCTGCGCCGCCAGGCGCGGACACGGCAGCCCCAGCCGCCCCCTCCGCCACACGGTCACCGGCTTCGGCGCCGCTCCCCGTCTCCCCCTCCGCGCGGGCTTCGGCCGCGCCCCGCGCCTCCGCCTGGGCGAACAGATCCTCCTGCGTGAAGTCCGCGAGCCCGCTCACCCCCACTCCGAGCAGCCGCACGCCCCCGGTCGTGTCCACGCCCTCCAGCAGCCGCCCCACCGCCTCCCGCACCACCCCCGGGTCGTCGGTGGGCCCCCGGAGCGTCTCGGACCGGGTCAGCGTGGAGAAGTCGTAGCGCCGCACCTTCAGGACGATGGTCCGCCCGGAGTGCCCCGAGGCCCGCAGCCGCCCCACGCAACGCTCCGCGAGCCGCTCGACCTCGACCCGGATGCGTACCCGGTCGTGCAGGTCGACGTCGAAGGTGTCCTCGACGGACACCGACTTGGCGTCCCGCTCGGCCACCACGGGCCGGTCGTCGTACCCCCGGGCCATCCTGTACAGCGAGGCCCCGTGCGCCCGCCCCAGCAGCCGTACGAGCTCGTCCTCGCCCGCTTCCGCGAGGTCGGTCACGGTGGTCATCCCGGCCCGCCGCAGATGCTCTCCCGTGGCCGGCCCCACCCCGGGCAGGATCCGCACCGACCGAGGGCCGAGCAGCTCGCGCTCGGTGCCGGGCTCGATCAGGACGAGCCCGTCGGGCTTGGCCTCCTCGGAGGCGATCTTCGCGATCATCTTGGAACCTGCGAGCCCCACGGAACCGGTGAGTCCCGTCGTCGCCAGGATGTCGACCCGCAGCCGCTCCCCGGCCGCCCGCGCGCTCGCGCTGTCGTCGGCCACGCCCCCCGCCTCCAGGTCGACGAAGGCCTCGTCGAGGCTGAGCGGCTCGACGAGCGGGGAGAGCCGGCCGAGCAGTTCCATGACCTGCTCACTGATCGACCGATAGAAGGCGAAGCGGGGCACGAGGTAAGCGGCGTTCGGCGCGAGCCGCCGGGCCTGGCCCATCGGCATCGCCGAGTGCACGCCGAAGCGGCGCGCCTCGTACGAGGCGGTGGCGACCACCCCGCGCGGCCCGAGGCCTCCGACGACCACGGGTTTCCCGCGC
Organism: Streptomyces sp. NPDC001728; assembly: GCF_040297565.1. Taxonomy (NCBI): domain Bacteria; kingdom Bacillati; phylum Actinomycetota; class Actinomycetes; order Kitasatosporales; family Streptomycetaceae; genus Streptomyces; species Streptomyces sp. NPDC001728. Next base: position 9,191 of record NZ_JBEOZK010000025.1, on the reverse strand, counting down.
AGGCTGGGCTTCGCCGCCTGCTCGGCGGCGGCGAAGAACGCATCCATGTCGAGATGCAGGATCGTCGGCGCGGCTCTCACACGTCCGATGCTGCCCTACGCCACTGACAACGCCGCCCCGGCACGGCCCGAGCCCGCCCGGGTACAGCGCGGACCCCGCCCCAGCACGGAGCGGGACCCGCCCACGGTCTAGACGGCCTTGTCCCGCCGCCGCCTCGCCAGCTCGTCCCCCGGGTTGTTCCCGACCAGCGTCTCGCCGGTGTCCACCCGCTCCCCGTGCAGCTGCGAGAGCGCCGCCTCGACGTCCCTCCACACCACTCCGACGGCGATGCCGAAGACACCCTGCCCGCCCTGGAGCAGGCTGACGACCTCGTCGGGCGAGGAGCACTCGTACACCGTGGCCCCGTCGCTCATGAGCGTCATCCGCTCCAGGTCGCGGAAGCCCCGGGCGCGCAGGTGCTGCACCGCGGCCCGGATGTTCTGGAGGGCGACCCCGGTGTCGAGGAACCTCTTGACGATCTTCAACACGACGACGTCGCGGAAGCTGTAGAGCCGCTGGGTCCCCGACCCGTACGCGGGCCGCACGCTCGGCTCCACGAGCCCCGTGCGTGCCCAGTAGTCCAGCTGTCGATAGGTGATCCCGGCCGCCGCGCAGGCCGTCGGGCCTCGATAGCCGACCACCTCGCCCGCCGCGCCCGGCCCGGTGCCCGCACCGGCCTCCGTACCGAAGTCGCCCACACTGCCGTGAAGCGGATACGGACCGCTCTCTCCGGACACACGTCCGAGCGAGCTCCCTGCCGTACCGTCCGCGCTGCTCATCACGCCGACCCTCCGTCCTTGACCTGCCCACACGAAGGTAGGCAGTCACTCGGGGTGCGTCAACGATCGCCACACTCGGCACGCCGAGTGATAATCACCCTGAGAGTGGTTTCCCGTGTCTCTCTCCGGGGAAAGGCTACTCGAATGCCCTGACAGCACCCCGCGAACGGCCCTCGGCCACGCCGCTGCGCCTCACTGACTGTTGGTCCCGAAATCCTCCGGTGAGATCTGGTCGAGGAACTCGCGGAACTTCTCCACCTCGTCCTCCTGCTCGTCCGGGATCGCGATGCCGGCATCGTCCAGCACACCGTCACTGCCGAAGATCGGCGTGCCGGTCCGGAGGGCCAGGGCTATCGCGTCCGACGGGCGCGCGCTCACCTCGACGCCGCTGGCGAAGACCAGCTCGGCGTAGAAGACCCCGTCACGCAGATCCGTGATGCGGACTTCGGTGAGTTCCTGTCCCACGGCCTCCAGCACGTCCTTGAACAGGTCGTGCGTCAGCGGCCGCGGAGGGGCCATCCCCTGCTGAGCGAAGGCAATGGCGGTCGCCTCCCCCGGTCCGATCCAGATGGGGAGGTACCGATCGCCTCCCACTTCACGCAGGAGCACGATCGGCTGGTTGGAGGGCATTTCCACCCGGACACCCACAACGTCGAGCTCGTTCACACAGCAACCCTAGGACGTGCCCGACCGGTTTGGATAGTCGGGCCCCTCCCGAGACCACCGCCGAAGGGACTCCGCGCCACCGCCGAGCCGCCCCCCTGCCGCCCCCGGAGCCGCCTCCGTGCCACCGCCGAGCCCCTACGGGGTCACTGGAGCCGAATCCCCAGCGCGGTCTGTACGAGGGCTGCGTGGAGCCGCACCGACTGCGCGGCGAGGTCCCGAGCGGTCTCCTCCGCATGGGCCCTGGTCTGCGGATTACGGTGCCGGCGCAGCGGCGCGACGACCTGCTCGATCAGCCCGGCCTCCCGGTCCGCCGCCGCCTTCACGGCCCGCAGGTGCCGGGGTTCGAGGCCGAAACGGCCCAGATCCGCGACGAGCCGGGCGACGGTGACGGTCTCGGCGTCGTAGCCGCCGCCCTCCGTCGCGGAGATCAGACCGTACGACTCCCACTCGGCGAGTTCGGTCTCGGTGACCTCGGCCGCCGCCATCAGCTCGGCCCGCCCCAGGCGCGCGGCGGTGGGCGGCTCGGGGTCCGTCTCCCAGGCCCCCTCGATCAGGTCCCGCCGCCGCCCGGGGGCCGGGAGCGGGATCTGCTCCCCCCGGGCCAGGGCGTCGAGGTGCTCGCGGATCACCTTGAGCGGAAGATAGTGGTCCCGCTGCATCCGCAGGATCTGAGCGAGCCGCTCCACGTCCTGCGGGCTGAACTTGCGGTATCCGGAGGCCGTGCGCCGGGGCTCGACGAGCCCCTCGGCCTCGAGGAACCGGATCTTGGAGATGGTCACTTCGGGAAATTCGTCGCGCAGCTGGTTCAGCACCGTGCCGATGCTCACCAGCCGGTCGCCCGCGGAGGCGGTGCCGGTTCCGGCACCGCCCGTCGGTGTTCGCAGCATGGACCTTCCCTGAAGGGCTTCTCCGAGGCGTCACACGCCTCGCTGGCTCGAGTAGAAGACCAGCCGGTACTTGCCGATCTGCACCTCGTCGCCGTTGGACAGAACGGCCGAGTCGATCGGCTCACGGTTGACGTACGTGCCGTTGAGGCTGCCGACATCGGCAACGGTGAAACTGCCGTCCTGTGCCCGCCGGAACTCGACATGCCGCCGGGAGACCGTGAAGTCGTCCAGGAAGATGTCGCTCTGGGGGTGACGGCCGGCCGTCGTCAGCTCGCCGTCGAGCAGGAAACGACTGCCGGAGTTGGGACCCCGGCGCACCACGAGGAGCGCGGAGCCGGAGGGCAGCGCCTCCACGGCGGCCAGCGCCTCCGGAGAGAGCGAGGGCAGCTGCGTCTGGCCGGTGATCTCCGCCTCGTAGGCCTCAAGCCCGGAGATGGAGATCGTGGACGTCGTCTCCGAAGCGCGCTCGGGGGCCACCCCGCCCCGCAGCGGCGTACCGCAGTGGGAGCAGAAACGGCTGTCGGCCGTATTGCGGTGACCGCACCTCGTGCACACCGGCATGGACGCATCCTCCTGCCGCGGCTGACCCGCCGAGGTCTGTGTCGCGTACGGATCGGGGGTAAACCCTCCACCCGTACTTGAGGTTGATGGTTCTCCGAAACCTATGCGGGCGGCACCGGCGGGGTCAACAGAAGACGCGTCCTGAGTGCCCGAAATGTCACCACCCTGGCCACCGACCTCGTCGCGGAAGAGGGGGCGCTCGCCACCCTGCTCCTCGCTCTGGGCGTGGCGCGACGCGCGGTGCCTGGCGTTGCCGCCGTCCTCGCGTGCGCTCTTGCCGAACAACTTCGCAAACAACTTCACGGGCGATTCCCCTTGACCGAAACAGACCCGCCCGTGGGGCAGGACGAACCGAGATCCATCACACCTGCCGACCCGGACACCTTCACAACGTCCGTATCCTCCGGACAGTTTCCACCACGCACCACCGTTGTGGTGCGCCGACCCCCCGCAACGTCGTGCGCTTGTCGCGGGACCCCTCCGTCCCCTCTCACGGGGAGGACGACTGAGCGTAGTCAGGCCGCTTCGCGGGTCGCAAGGCATCGACGACGATCTTCGGCGCCCGCTCCACCGTGGCTGTGGCCTGCTCCTTCTCCAGGGTCTGCACGACACCGCCGGGGATGTTGAGCGCGGGCTCGAGATCCTCCGGCTTGCCGATGACCTTGAAGACGTACGGAGCGGCCACCTTCGTTCCATCGATCCGCATGTCATCACCACTACCGGTGAAATAACTGTCCGCGACGACCCGCACACCGTTGACCTGGATCGCCTCGGCACCGGCGGCGCGCAGCTCCTGGATGGCGTCGAGGAGCATGTCGGACTCGACGGCCCCGGTGGGATCGCCGACGGTCAGGGTGATGCCGGGCCCCTCGGCGGCGACCGTGCCGGCCAGGATGCCGAGCTGCTGCTCCTTCTCCTGGGTCTGCTTGCGCGCCTCCTCGGCCTGGTCCGAGCTGGTCTCCAGCTCGGAGCGCTGCTTCTCCAGCCGCGCCTTCTCGTCCTCCAGGCGCTGGGTGCGGTCGTCGAGCTCGTCGAGGATGCGGACGAGGTCCTCCTGCCGCGCCCCGCGCAGCGCGCTGTTGTCACTGGTCGAGGAGACCTGGATGGCCAGACCGAGACCGAGGACGAACAGCAGCAGCGCGACGACGAGTTGGGCCCTGGTCACCCGTGGCGGCCAGAGCGCGGAGGCCAGCCTCCGCCGGCCACTGGGCTCGGTTCCGGGAGCGCCGGCCGGCGTCACGGCCACCCGGACGTCGTGGTCCGCGGTCCCGCCGTAGACGGCCTCCGGGCTCTCCTCGGGCTCGCCGGCCTCAGCAGCACGCCCGGGCTTCCCGACGTTCTCGGGCTCCTGGGGACGCTGCGGGCCCTGCGGCTCCTGCGGCTCCTGGGGGCGCTTCGGATCCTGCGGATCCTGTGGGTTCTCGCTCATCGGCCTCACGCCCGGAAGACATGGCGCCGGATGGCGGCCGCGTTGGAGAAGATCCGGATGCCGAGCACGACGACGACACCCGTCGACAGCTGCGCGCCCACGCCCAGCTTGTCGCCGAGGAAGACGATCAGCGCGGCCACGACCACGTTGGAGAGGAACGAGACCACGAAGACCTTGTCGACGAAGATCCCGTCGAGCATGGCCCGCAGGCCGCCGAAGACCGCGTCGAGGGCGGCGACCACGGCGATCGGAAGATAGGGCTCGACCACCGCCGGAACTTCGGGGCGGACCAACAGTCCGACCACGACTCCGACGATCAGGCCCAGTACGGCGATCACGATGTGCCCTTCCCTGTGTCGGCCGTGGCCCGACCGGACGGCGTCGCCGCCCCGGCCCCCCTCGGCTCTGCGGTACGTACGGTCAGGCTCGGCGCGGCCGGCAGGCGTACGTCGCCCTCGGCCGAGACGCTGCTCCTGATCCCGAAGTTCTCCACCAGCGCGTGCAGGTACTGCCCGTCGGCGCTGTCCTGGAACGTGGTGCTCAGCCGCTGTCCGTTCCCGACCGCGAGGATCGTGTAGGGCGGCACCAGCGGCTTGTTGTCGACCAGTATGGCGTCGCCCGCGGCCCGGATCGCGGACAGCGAGGTGAGCCGCTGGCCGTTGATGGCGACCGCCTCGGCGCCCGACTCCCACAGTCCGTTGATCACTCGCTGCATGTCCCGGTCGCGTACCCGGCCCGTGTCGGAGAAGCCGCTGCTCTCGCGCGGACCCCCTCCCCCGGTGTCGGTGCCCTTGGCGTCGTCGACGACGAGCTTCACCCCGGGGCCGTGGACCTGCGTCGCGCCCGAGAGGAGCGCGACCAGCTCGGCCTGGTCGCCGCCGTGCTGCTGGAGTGCCTGCCGCTGGCGTTCGCCGACCTCGGACCTGATCCGCTCGACGTCCTGTTCCAGCTGATCGGCCGTGGACGTCTCCGTCTCGATCCGGTCGATCAGCTCCTGGCGCTCCTTGGCGACGACCGGCGCGGAGATCCGCGCCTCGGCCGCGCCCACGGTCACCACGGCGGCGGCGAGCACGAGGCCCGCGGCGACACCGAGTTTGGCCCGCAGGCTACGGGGCAGTCCCCCCCGGCCCTCGGCGGCCCGCCGGGCGGTCGCCTCCGCGTAGCCGTCGTCGAGCGCGTGGTCGATCACGTTGTTCAGCAGCGACATCGACGCGTCCGGACGCGGCGGTGGTGATCCGGTGCTCCGAACGGGGGGCTGCTGCGACATGCCGCACATCGTCGCACGTCGAACGGGCTACCGCCGAATGGCCCCCTCGGTCCTGTGGGGAGGCGCCTCTCGGGCGTCTCCCCACAGGACGGCCACGTCGGGTCAGCGACCTGCGCCGTCGACCACCTCGGCCCACTCGTCGAGCAGGGTCTGCGCGGAGGCGTCGTCGGGCCCCTCGGCCCACAGATGGGTGACGGCCTCGGCTGGGTCGGGCAGCACCATCACCCAGCGCCCGTCGGCCTCGACGACCCGCACGCCGTCGGTGGTGTCGACGGACCGGCTGCCCGCCGCCTCGACGACCCGGCGCATCACCAGCCCCTTCACGGCCCACGGGGTCGGGATGTCCTTCTTGAGGACATGCGCCCGCGGAATCCGCGCGTCGATCTGGCTCAGGGTGAGCTGTGTCCGCGCGACGAGCCCGATGAGTCGTACGAAGGCGGCGGCGCCATCGAAGACGCTGCTGAACTCGGGCACGATGAACCCGCCGCGCCCGTCGCCGCCGAAGATCGTCGACTCCTCGCGTCCGACCCTGGTGAGGTCGTCGGGCGAGGTGGTCGTCCACTCCACCTGAGTGCCGTGGTAGGCGGCGACCTGCTCGGCGATCCGTGTCGTGGTCACGGGCAGCGCCACCCGCCCCGACCGCCGCTCGGCGGCCACCAGGTCCAGCATGACGAGGAGCGCGCGGTCGTCCTCGATGATCCGCCCGCGCTCGTCCACGAGCGAGAGCCGCTCGCCGACGGGGTCGAACCGCACTCCGAAGGCGGCCCGCGCCGAGGCCACGATCTCCCCGAGCCGGACGAGCCCGGCCCGCCGGCTCTCGGCCGACTCGGTGGGCCGCGACTCGTCGAGCCCGGGGTTGATCGTCAGCGAGTCCACCTGGAGCCGCCCGAGCAGACTGGGCAGTACGAGTCCGGCGCTGCCGTTGGAGGCGTCCACGACGACCTTCAGACCGGCTTCCGCGATCCCGGAGGTGTCGACGTTCCGCAGCAGCGAGCCGGTGTACGAGTCGAAGACGCTCGCCGGGAAGGACAGGTCGCCGATCTCCCCGGGGAAGGCTCGTCGGTACTCCTGCCGTGCGAACACCCGGTCGAGCTTGCGCTGCCCGCCCTGTGAGAGGTCGGCCCCGCGCTCGTCGAAGAACATGATGTCGACGGAGTCGGGCACGCCGGGCGAGGTCCGCACCATGATGCCGCCGGCGCTTCCCCGCGCGGTCTGCTGCCGCGCCACCGGCAGCGGCACGTTCTCCAGGTCCCGTACGTCGATGGCGCTGGCCTGCAGGGCCGAGATGACCGCCCGCTTGAGCGCCCGCGCGCCTCGTGAGTGGTCACGGGCGGTGGTGACGGTCGAGCCCTTCTTGAGGGTCGTGGCGTACGCCCCCGCGAGCCGTACGGCCAGCTCGGGCGTGATCTCCACGTTCAGGATGCCGGAGACCCCGCGCGCCCCGAAGAGATGGGCCTGCCCGCGGGACTCCCAGATGACGGAGGTGTTGACGAAGGCACCGGCCTCGATCGTCTTGAAGGGGTAGACGCGCACGTTCCCCTGGACGATGGATTCCTCCCCGACGAGGCACTCGTCCCCGATGACGGCCCCGTCCTCGATCCGGGCGGCCCGCATGATGTCGGTGTTCTTCCCGATGACACAGCCGCGCAGATTGCTCTGCTGGCCGATGTACACGTTGTCGTGGACGACGGCCTTGTGCAGGAAGGCCCCGCTCTTCACGACGACGTTCGAGCCGATGACGGTGTGCTCACGGATCTCGGCGTCGGCCTCGACCTTGGCGTAGTCACCGATGTAGAGCGGTCCGCGCAGAACGGCGTCGTGGTGCACCTCGGCGCCTTCGGCGACCCAGACCCCGGGCGAGATCTCGAAGCCGTCGATGTCGACCTGGACCTTGCCCTCCAGGACGTCCGCCTGGGCCTTCACATAGCTCTCGTGTGTGCCGACATCCTCCCAGTAGCCCTCGGCGACATAGCCGTAGACCGGCTTGCCTTCCTTCATCAGCTGGGGGAAGACATCACCCGACCAGTCGACCTGGGTGTCCGCCTGGACGTAGTCGAAGACCTCGGGCTCCATCACGTAGATGCCCGTGTTGACCGTGTCCGAGAAGACCTGCCCCCAGGTCGGCTTCTCCAGAAAGCGCTCTACCTTGCCTTCTTCGTCGACGATCGTGATCCCGAATTCCAGTGGATTCGGCACCCTGGCGAGACAGACCGTGACGAGGGCGCCCTTCTCCTTGTGGAAGGCAATGAGATCGGTGAGGTCGAAATCGGTCAGCGCGTCCCCCGAGATGACGAGGAAGGCGTCGTCCTTCAGCGCCTCCTCGGCGTTCTTCACACTTCCCGCTGTACCGAGTGGCTTTTCCTCGTTGGCATACGTGAGCTCCATCCCGAGCTCCTCGCCGTCGCCGAAGTAGTTCCGGACGAGAGAGGCGAGAAACTGCACGGTCACGACGGTCTCGTTGAGACCGTGCCTCTTGAGCAGTCGTAGGACGTGCTCCATGATCGGCCGGTTCACCACCGGCAGTAGAGGCTTGGGCATGCTCGAGGTCATGGGGCGAAGTCGGGTTCCTTCGCCACCGGCCATCACGACGGCCTTCATGTCGGAAGCGTCCTCCTTGAAGAGACGACGGTCCTGCCGACTTCACCTCTGTCCGCCCAATGGCCCTCGGACGTCCTCGTTGTTGCCGGCGACACTGCTCGGCGCAGGAGGAACGGGCTCAATCGGCCTCGGTATCCGCCTTCACGAGTCGACGGACCTGGACCACGTAGAGGATCCCTGCCCACCAATACAGAGTTGTACCCCATCCGGCGAAGGCCCACCCGAAAACTTCAGCGAGTGACGAGAGCCAGCCCGTTCCGTCACTGAGAAGCAGCAACGGGAACGCGTACATCAGGTTGAATGTCGCGGCTTTGCCGAGGAAGTTCACCTGCGGCGGCGGGTAGCCGTGCCGGCGGAGGATTCCCACCATCACCAGCAGCATGGCCTCACGCGCCAGCAGGGCGGCAGTCAGCCACCACGGCAGAATCTCGCGCCAGGTGAGGCCCACGAGCGTGGACAGGATGTACAACCGGTCGGCGGCGGGATCGAGGAGCCGGCCGAGGTTGCTGATCTGGTTCCAGCGCCGGGCCAATTTGCCGTCGAGATAGTCACTGACGCCGCTGAGCATCAGGACGAGAAGCGCCCAGCCGTCACTGTTGGGCCCACCGAACTCCGGACGGAGAATCAACCACAGAAACAGCGGCACGCCGGCGAGGCGCGCCATGCTGAGAATATTGGGGATGGTGAGGACCCGGTCGGTCTGAACGCGGGTCTCCTGGACCTCCACCCGGGGGCCTCCTGCTGGGAACGTACGGACGATGCCCCCTGACCTTACCCTCAGCCACGGCACCCCGTTGCACAGGGTTCCCCCCGTGCCAGAACGCAAAAATGCCTCAACCCCCGGACAAGGTCCGGGGGTTGAGGCTAAAAATTGTTCGGCGGCGTCCTACTCTCCCACAGGGTCCCCCCTGCAGTACCATCGGCGCTGAAAGGCTTAGCTTCCGGGTTCGGAATGTAACCGGGCG
>NZ_JBEOZK010000024.1:0-126021 GCF_040297565.1 Streptomyces sp. NPDC001728 | reverse complement strand
TTCAAAGGAACCCTGCCATCCGAAGATGGACGGGGTATCAACTAATCTGGCGTTGATTTTTGGCACGCTGTTGAGTTCTCAAGGAACGGACGCTTTCTTTGTATTCACCCTCTCGGGCTTTCCTCCGGGCTTCCCTTCGGTATTTCGTGTTTCCAGCTTAGCAGACCCGATTTCCGTTTCTGCCACCCGCTGGAGCGGGCTGCTGGGGCAGGAATTCGCTTTCGCGTTTTCCGTTCCCGGCGGGGTTGAACATTACCAGGCTTTCTCGGCCCCTCTGACCACGTCCTCTGCGAGCATGCAGAGGTGTAGACCACTGGGGTTAGGATCTGGCTTGGTAGGTGCTGCCGACCCACGACTCAAAGCCGCGTTGGGGTCAGGCAGGAGTACGACAGTACATCCCACCGCCAGTAGAGGCAAATCGTTTCCGGTAGTCCCTAGCTCCGCCCAACTGGTATGTCTCGTGCGGAACTAGGACTTCTTATGACTTACTCTTCACAACAGTACGCCGTCCAGGACAGGTAGTGACGGCGCCACACAATCTCCGCCCCTGGGAGGCTTCCCATGACAACCGTGACGTCGCCGCTTGCCGGACGCGCCATCGGTCTCGCCGCAGTTCCCGACCCGGTCTTCTCCGGTGCGATGGTCGGTCCCGGTACCGCCATCGATCCCGTACGTGAGCCCTCGGAGGCCGTCTCCCCCATCGACGGGGTCGTCGTCTCCATGCACCCGCACGCCTTCGTCGTCGTCGACGGCGAGGGACACGGGGTGCTGACCCACCTCGGCATCGACACCGTTCAGCTCAACGGGCAGGGCTTCGAGCTGCTCGTCAACAAGGGTGACACCGTGACGCGCGGACAGGCCGTCGTGCGCTGGAACCCGGCTGACGTCGAGGCCGCCGGCAAGTCCCCCATCTGTCCCATCGTGGCCCTGGAGGCCACCGCGGACTCGCTCTCCGAAGTCGTCGAGGACGGCGACGTGAAGGCCGGTGACCAGCTCTTCGGCTGGCGTTGAGCCGGTTCGTCCCCGTGACGACCGCGAGTTCGGCATTCAACGCGGTGGCCGGTGCCGCCGCTCTATCGGAGACAGGTGAGATGGAGACAACGCTGCGAGGCGTCGGCGTCAGCCACGGTGTGGCGATCGGCGAGGTCCGGCACATGGGCACGGCGGTTCTCGAGCCGCCGGCCAAGCAGATTCCGGCGGACGAGGCGGAGCGCGAACAGGGGCGCGCCCGCCAGGCCGTCGAAGCTGTCGCTGCCGACCTGATTGCGCGTGGCAATCTGGCCGGCGGGGAGGCGCAGCACGTGCTGGAGGCCCAGGCGATGATCGCCCAGGACCCCGAGCTCATCGCCGATGTCGACCGCCGTATCGCCGTGGGCAGCACGGCCGAGCGCGGTATCTACGACGCCTTCTCGCACTATCGCGAGCTGCTCGCCGGTGCCGGTGAGTACATGGCGGGCCGGGTCGCCGACCTGGACGACGTGCGGAACCGGATCGTCGCGCGCCTTCTCGGTGTACCGATGCCCGGCGTGCCGGACAGCGACGAGCCGTACGTCCTGATCGCGCGGGACCTGGCGCCCGCCGACACCGCGCTGCTCGACCCGGCGCTGGTGCTCGGGTTCGTGACGGAAGAGGGCGGGCCGACCAGCCACAGCGCGATCCTGGCGCGGGCGCTCGGCGTGCCGGCCATCGTGGCGCTGCCGGGCGCGGGTGAGATCGCCGAGGGCACGCTCATCGCCGTCGACGGTTCCACCGGTGAGCTCTTCGTGGACCCGAGCGAGGAGAAGAAGGCGGAGCTGACCGAGGCCGCCGCCGCGCGCAGGGCCGCGCTGGCCACGTCCAGCGGTCCCGGCGCCACCTCTGACGGGCACAAGGTGCCGCTGCTCGCCAACGTCGGTGGTCCATCGGACGTGCCCGCGGCGATCGAGGCGGGTGCGGAGGGCGTCGGTCTCTTCCGTACGGAGTTCCTCTTCCTGGACGACAGCAAGAAGGCTCCGTCCGAGGAGAAGCAGGTCGAGGCGTACCGCAAGGTGCTGGAGGCCTTCCCCGAGGGCCGCGTGGTCGTGCGGGTGCTGGATGCCGGTGCCGACAAGCCGCTGGACTTCCTGACGCCGACGGACGAGCCGAACCCGGCGCTCGGTGTGCGTGGTCTGCGGTCGCTGCTCGACCACCCGGAGGTGCTGCGGACGCAGCTCACCGCGCTGGCGAAGGCGGTCGAGGGTCTGCCCGTGTACCTGGAGGTCATGGCGCCGATGGTGGCCGACCGTACGGACGCGAAGGCCTTCGCCGACGCGTGCCGTGAGGCCGGGCTGCGGGCGAAGTTCGGTGCGATGGTCGAGATCCCCTCGGCCGCGCTGCGGGCGCGCTCGATCCTCCAGGAGGTCGAGTTCCTGTCGCTGGGCACCAACGACCTGGCGCAGTACACCTTCGCCGCCGACCGTCAGGTCGGTGCGGTGTCCCGGCTCCAGGACCCTTGGCAGCCGGCGCTGCTCGACCTGGTGGCGATGTCCGCCGAGGCGGCCAAAGCCGAGGGCAAGAGCTGTGGTGTCTGTGGCGAGGCCGCTTCGGATCCGCTGCTCGCGTGTGTGCTGACGGGTCTGGGTGTCACCTCCCTCTCCATGGGTGCCGCGTCGATCCCGTACGTGCGGGCGACGCTGGCCAAGTACACGCTGGCGCAGTGTGAGCGTGCCGCGGCCGCGGCGCGGGCCGCGGACACGGCGCACGAGGCGCGGCTGGCCGCGCAGGCGGTGCTGTCCGGGGAGTGATCCCCGGCGTTGTCCGACGAAGGGGCTTTCCGTCACCGAGGTGACGGGGAGCCCCTTCGTCGTGGGTGGGGTCAGTGGTGGGTGGTCCAGTCGTCGTCGGGGTCGGGGACGAGGGGGAAGCCCGCGCGGTGTTCCACCCCCGGTTCCGGTGGGAGGGGTTCGCCGGTGCGGGCGTCGGTGCAGTAGGCGGAGAAGACCTCGGCCTCCGTGAGGGGGGTGAGGGTGCCGCCGGTGAGGCGCCAGCCGTGGAGCCGGTCGGGGGCGTCGAGGGTGGTGGTGCGCAGGACGAGTCCCCCGGGGGCTCCGAGGGCGATGCCGGCGGCGAGGACGGCGGTGAACTCGGCGGCGGGCTCCTCGGCCACGACCGTCGGTAGCGCGGTGCCGTCGACGTGGAGGACGGCGAGGAGCTGGTCGTCGGCCGCCGGGACGCTGCAGACCAGGTGGTGGGTGCCGGGTCCGGCGGTGTCGAGCAGCCGGGCGAGGAGCCGGGCGGCCCGCTCGAAGGCTGCCCTGCCGATGTCCTTGCCACAGGTGGCGCAGTCGCCGGTGGTGGCGAGCACGGTGGTGGCGTACTCCCAGGTGGCCTGGCGGACGGCGGTGTCGACGAGCTCGGGCAGCAGGGTCGCGAGGGGCTGTCCGGTGTAGGTGACGCGGGCGCCCGTGGTGGCGAGATGGGCGGTGAAGCGGCTGCGGCTGTCCGGTTGGTCGGGGTCGATGGCGGTCTCGGCGCAGTAGGCCTCGAACTCCTCGGGGTCGAAGAGGGTGACGGTGGTGTGGCCGCCCTGGGTGGCGAGGGTCCTGAGGAGGGCCTCGACCTGCCGGAGGTAGGTGGTGTGGTCGTCGAAGACGAAGGTGCGGTAGCGGCGCATCGCGCTGAAGTCGTGTTCGTCGGCGAGGAGGCCGACGGTGCTGGGGACCTCGCGGCGCAGGGCGCGTCGGAGGTGTGCCGAGGTGGTGCCGGTCCGTGTCATGTCTCCCCCTGGTTACGATCCGATCAGTGCTCACTCACCGTAACCTTCGCCACTGACAGTGACGCTTGGGGAAGGCGTCGGCGGACCAGACGGTCCTGTGCGGCACTGGTCGCGACGAGGACGGCACCGAGGGCCGGCCAGGCGAAGGGGCCCGCGGCGACGAGGCCGGTCATCAGGAGCGGGCCGGCGAAGCGCTGGGTGGACTGGGCGAGGCCGTGCACTCCGAGGTAGGCGCCCTGGGCGTCGTCGGGGGCGAGGGCGACGGAGATCTCCCAGGAGGCGATCGTGTGGATCATCTCCGCGAAGGTGAGGACGACGGCCGCGGTGATCAGGGCGGTGACGGCCAGGGCGCGTCCGCCGAGGGCGGAGACTGCGAGGGCCAGCGTCCCGACGGCGAAGAGGCCCGCGAGGGGGCGGAGCAGGCGGCGGGCGGCTTCGGTGGTGGCGCCGAAGCGGGAGAGCGGGACCTGGAAGATCACGACGAGGGCGCTGTTGACGACCATCAGGAGCGGCGCGAGGCCGACGGGGGCGTCGGTGGCGTGGACGATCCAGAGAGGCAGGGCCACTTGGAGGATCGAGTCGTGGAGGAAGAAGACCGACTCTCCGGCGGTGAAGGCGAGGAAGCCCCGGTCGCACCACGGGTTGGAGGGCTTGGCCGTGGGGGCGGCGTCGGTGGAGGCGGCGGCGATCCGGGAGGCGGCGGGGGCCGGGGGTTCGGCGCAGCGGAGGGTGAGGGCCGCCATCACGAGGTAGGAGAGGGCGTCTCCGATCAGCAGGAGATGGAAGGCGGTGGAGGTGCCGACGGCGAGGGCCGCCGCTGCGCCGAGGCCGCCGAGGGTCCAGCCGATGTTGGAGGTGGTGCGGTTGATGGCCTGGTAGCGGACGCGGTCGGGGCCGGCGACCCGGGCTGCGTAGAGCTTGGTGAGGACGTTGGTGGCGCGGTCGGGGAGGGCGCCGGCGGCGGAGAAGAGGACGAGGAGCGGGTAGTCGTCGGTGGTGAGGAGAGCGAGGAGGGCCGCGGACCGCAGCAGTTGGGTGCAGATGAGGACGCGGACGAGGGGGAAGCGGTCGGCGAGGCGGCCTCCGAGGGGTGCTCCGGCGATGCCCGCGGCGCCGGAGACGGCGATCAGGAGGCCCACCTGACCGAGTCCGAGTCCGGTGACGTAGGTGAAGTAGAGGGCCATGGCCGTGGACCAGAGTCCGGTGCCGCACTTGTCGATGAAGCCGATGACGAGCATGCGGCGGCCGTCGGGGCCTCCGGGGATGCGGTTCTTCAGGGCTGTTCGGGCGGAGCGGGTGGAGCGGCTCATGGGGTCCCCCTTGCCAACTGCTATGTATCAATACATAATTGATTACGTGGCAGCACAATATGCGATCGAAGGTACGACAGCCAAGGGGATTGCCGCGTCCGTCGAGCGGGGCGTGAGCGACGGCGGGCTCTCCCCCGGCGACGCCCTGCCCCCCGTGCGGCGGCTCGCCGACTCGCTGGGGGTGAGCCCGGGGACCGTCGCGACGGCCTACAAGGAGCTGCGCCAGCGGGGGTTGATCGTCACGCGGGGCCGGGGCGGAACCGTCGTCGCCGAGGTGCCCTCGGTGGCGTCCAGGCGCCCGCCGCGCGTGCCGCAGGGCCTGGTGGACCTGGCCGGCGGCCATCCGGACCCGGCCTTCCTCCCCGTACTGCGACCGCCCTCGACGGTCACCCCGGTTTACGGCTCCCACCGCGCCTCGCCCCGTCTCGCGGCTCTCGAGGAGATGACCCGGCAGTGGTTCGGGCGGGACGGGGTGCCCGCGCGGCACGTGACGTTCGCGCACGGGGCGCTCGACTGCATCGCGCGGCTCCTCTCGACGGAGCTGCGGCCCGGTGACGCGGTGGCCGTGGAGGATCCCGGGTTCCACCACCTGCTCGACCTGGTCCCCGCGCTGGGGCTGCGGATGGTCCCGGTTGCGGTGGACGGGGAGGGGCTCGTACCGGACGCGCTGCGGACCGCCCTCCGGGGCGGAGTCCGCGCGGTGGTGTGCAGCCCCCGGGGGCAGTGTCCGACCGGCGCGTTCTTCACACGGTCGCGACGGGACGAACTGGGCGCGGTGCTAAGGGACTTCCCCGAGGTGCTCGTCATCGAGGACGACCACAACGCCGAGGTCGGCGGGGCGGCCGCCCACACGCTGGCGGCGGCCGGGCTCGACCGGTGGGCGCAGGTGCGGACCGTGTCCAAGCACCTCGGGATCGACCTGCGCTGGGCCGGGGTCGCGTGCGACGCGGTGACGCTGGCGCGGCACGACGGGCGGATGCTGATGACGTCGGGCTGGGTGAGTCACGTGCTCCAGGACACTGTGGCAGGCCTGTTCGGCGACGGGGCGGTACGCGCGCTCGTGGCGGCGGGCGAGGAGGCGTACGCGGAACGGCGGGCGGCGCTGATCGGCGCGCTCCGGGCGCACGGGATCCGGGCCGTCGGGGCCAGCGGCCTGAACGTATGGGTCCCGGTCCGCGACGAGTCGGCGGTGGTCAACGGGCTGCGTACGCAGGGCTGGTGGGTCGCGGCGGGGGCACGGTTCCGGATCGCGGCGCCGCCCGCGGTACGGATCACGACGGCGACGCTCGATGTGGACCGGGCGCCGCGCCTCGCGGCGGACTTCGCCGAGGTGCTCGGGGACGCCCAGGCGACGTACGGCGGGTGAGGACCGGGCCGGGCGCGGCCGGCGCGGAGCGGGTACGGGAACGCTCCGGGAAGGGCGGGTGGCCCTTCCCGGAGCGTTTCACCGCGGGATGCGCGGTCGGGTGGTTCAGCGGGTCCGGTAGGCGTCGGTCAGGGTCTGGGTGAGGGTGTTGCCCTGGGCGTCGGTCAGTTCGGCGCGGAGCGAGACGGACCGGCCGGGGGCCGGAGTGCGGAAGACGGCCTGGCCGTCGAGGACGGGCACGCGGGCCCAGGTGGAGCCGTCGTCCGTGGACAGGGACACGGTGAGGGACCGTACGCCGTTCTCCGCGGCGGCTCCCTCGACGGTGACGGGCACACGGACCGGCGCTCCCGCCGGAGCGGTGCCGTCGAGGGCGAGCGCCGGGGCGAAGCGGACGGCGCTGAGGGGCAGCGCCGCCGGACGCGCGCCGGCGGCCGAGGTGAAGGTCCAGGCCGCCGTGACGCGGCCGCGCGAGGAGGTGCCGTCGCCGCGCGTGGCGGAGGCGGTCAGCCGGTACGAGGCGGATCCGGGGGTGGTGGTGAACGAGGCGCGGCCCGGGTCGCCCTGCCGGGTGCCGACCAGCACACCGTCACGGTGGAGCGTGGTGGTGGCTCCGTGGAAGCGGGGCGCGGTCGGCGCGTGGCCGTCGCCGTCGGCGAGCAGCGGGATGTCGAGGGCGAGGGTGTCGCCTTCGCGGACGCCGGCCGGCCGGGCGCCGGGCGAGCGGTCGATGGCCGGGCCGAAGACGGCGTTGTCGAAGGTGTGGGTGGTGGTGGCGCCGGCGCGCACCGGGACGCCGTCCGCGGCGTAACGGTTGGGCGGGGTCTCGGGGGCGGCGGGGCCCGAGAAGCCGATGTCCCACAGGCCTCGCTCGGGCGTCACGAGGACGGTGGCGGTGCCGGGCAGTTGGAGCGGCTGAACGAGTCCGACGGTGGGGCCGGCGCTGGGCTGGATGGAGACGAAGCCGGTCGCGGCGGCGCCCTGGGGGGCGGCTCCCCGGATCTTGACGGTGGCCAGCGAGGCGGCCGAGGGGTGGCGGACGAGGCCGGTCAGGGCGCGCCCGGAGGTGAAGGTGTAGCCGAGGGCGTAGTCGTTCTTCGCGCCCGACCAGTAGGTGTCGAACCACTCCTTGACCGAGCCGGACTCGGCGGCGGGGCCGAGGTGGGCCACGCGCAGGCTGGGGCTCGCCACCAGGACGTTGGCGGAGCGGGTCGTCCCCTCGTGCGTGACCTCGACGAACCCGAGGCTGTTCAGGTAGCGGGCGCCCGACTCGGGCGGGCGGACGTCCACCGGGGCGGTGGTGCGGGCGTCGACCGTGACCGTGGTGTCGCCGTTCAGGTCCAGTCGGGGCTGGACGATCCAGTCGGTCCCGGCTCCCGCGTCGGCGCCGCTCAGGGTGGAGTCGAGCAGGTAACGGCCCTTGGGCAGGCGGACGGTGACCGTCCCGGACGCGTCGTACGGAGTCGCCTCCTCGGACGCGCCCGCGCCCGAGATGCCGGTGACGTGGGTCTGGTAGCCGCCGGTGGCGGATCCGGTGCGGTCGAGGTGACGGATGGTCAGGGTGTAGGTCTCGGCCCCGTCCGCGGCGAAGGCGGGCGGGAGCGAGGTCGAGAGCGAGGTGCCGGCCAGGACCGTCGCCAGGGCGAGGGTGCGCAGGGCGGTCCGGCGGGTGGTTCCGCGTCCCGTGGAGCGGGGCGAGGTGGCGGGCATGGTGCTGTGTGTCGAGGAATCGTTCATGCCCAGCACTGCGCATCGCGGGCCGGGCGTTCCAGTGACCTGGGACACATCCCGCGGGAGTGTGGTCCAGGTCACTGGAACCCGGGCGAACCACCGCCCAGTGCCAGATGTGGAATCACCTATGAGAGATCGTTTCCGCGCCGGAGACCCCTCGGCGCTCGGGGAGGCGTACGACGAGCACGCACGCGTGCTGTACCACTACGCCTACCGGGTGTGCGGGGACCGCGCGGCGGCGGAGGACGTCGTGTCCTCCGCGTTCCTGGAGGCCTGGCGCTGTCGCGGGAAGGTGCACGCCGACGGCGGGAGCCTCCGTCCGTGGCTGCTCGGCATCGCGACCAACATCATGCGCGGCGCCGCGCGGGAGGCGCGACGGCGCGACGCGGCGCTCGCCCGTATCCCCGAGCGGGGTGTGCTGCCGGACTTCGCCGACGAGGTCCTCGCCCGGATGACGGACGGGGAGCAGGTACGGGCCGCCCGGGCCGCCCTGGGGAAGCTCCGGCGGCGTGAGCGTGAGGTCTTCACCCTGGTGGTGTGGGCCGGGCTCGACTACGCCGCCGCCGGGGAGGCGTTGGGGATCCCGGTCGGCACGGTCCGGTCCCGGCTGTCCCGGGCCCGTGAGCGGCTCAGGAAGCTCGCCGAGGCGGAGCTTCGGGCACTGCGGCGGAAGGACCGCGCTACTGCTGCCGCCGTGCGGGCGGCCGGTGGGCCGGGCGCCGCGCGTGCCCATGCCCGTACGGCCTCCGAAGGAGGTCCCGTGGGTGACGCCGTCGGGACCACCGCGGGCCCGGCCGGTAGCACCCCCGTAACCCCCGCCGGAGGCTCCGTCGAAATCGTGGGCGCCAGGCCCGCCGTCCACTCCCCCGTCCGTACCGCCCTCGTGCCCCGATCGATCCCGGAGAACCAGGCATGAACGCCTCCGCCCCCCGCCCGCCCCACGCCCAGGGCCACCCGCACGCCGACGCGGACGACCGCCTGCGCGCCGACCTCACCGAGCTGCTGCCCCCGGCGCCGGTGCCCGGCCTGACGCCCGAGCGGAACGTCGCCCTGCGGCACGCCGTGCTGCGGACCGCCCTCGCCTCCGACGGCGCCGCCGCCCGCCCGACCCGTACCGCCCGCTCGCGTCCGGGGTTCCGGATCGGCTGGATCGCCGCGCCGGTGACGGCCTGCGCGATCGTCGCCGGTGTCGCCGTACTCGCGCCCAGGGACGTGCCTGCCGGGTCGCCGGACCGGATCTCGGCCGGGCGGCCCGCGTCGCCCGAGGCCGTACGGATCCTGTCCCACGCGGCGCTGGCTGCGGCCTCCGCTCCGGCTCCGGACGCGCGGCCCGAGCAGTACGTCTACGTCAGGAGCCTGGTCGCCCACGCGGGGCGCGGCGCGGACGGCGGCCAGGCCGTGCTGCCGACCGCCCACCGGCGCGAGGTGTGGCTCTCCGCCGACGGCAGCCGTCCCGGTCTGCTGCGCGAGCCCGGTGCCGCCGATACGGAGCTGGGCGCGCGCCTGCCCGTGTATGAGCTGGACCACCGCGGCGCCACGCCCCGGAAGACCACCACCGGGGCGGCGCCCGCCTCCGTCACCAACCCGAACCACGCGTACGTGGCCGCGCTTCCGACCGACCCGGACGCGCTGCTGCGTCTCGTCCGGGAGCAGACCCGGGGTACGGAGGGCGACGCCGATCAGCGGGCGTTCACCGCGATCGGGACGCTGCTCGCCGAGACCTGGGCGCCGCCGAAGGTCACCGCCGCGCTGTACGAGGCCGCCGGGCGGATCCCCGGTGTGACCGTCCTGCCGTCCGCGACCGACGCGGCAGGTCGTGAGGGGGTCGCGGTGGCCCGTACCTCCCACGGCGAGCAGACCCAGTGGATCTTCGACCGGACGACGTCGGCGTTCCTCGGGGAGCGCACCGTGCTCACCGAGACGACGGCGGCCGGGCGGAAGGGCACTGTGCTCGGTGTGTCGGCGGTGCTCGCCAAGGCTGTGGCGGCGGCGCCCGGGGAGCTGCCGAAGGGGTGACCGAGGGCGCTCTGTCGGCCCGCCGGGAGTCCGGCGGGCCGACGGTGCCCTAGGAGCGGAGGAAGGTGCGGACTCCCAGGGAGACCGCGTCGTCGCCCAGGAGTGCGTTGTGGTCGAGGCAGCCGGCGGCGTTGTTGGTCGCGCCGGTCAGGGGGACGCTGTTGTCGGGGTTGATGACCTCGTCGCAGTTCGACCACCAGGTCGCGTAGCGCACGGCTCCGGGTGTCTCGTCGCCCGCCGCCAGGTTCTTCTGGACGTAGGAGCCGGGGCTCATGTCGCGGCACGCCTGGTCCCACAGGGCGCAGGCCCAGGCGATGCTGGTGCCGTGGTTGGGGCCGGCGAGGGAGACCCAGTGGGCGACCGACGCCTGTCCGGCGGGGTCGAACTTGACGTACCAGCGGGTGACGAGGCTGCCGAAGGAGTGGGCGACGAGGTCGACGCGGCTCGCACCGGTCTGCCGCTTCACTCCCTCGACGTACGCGGCGAGTTCGCCGGACAGGACCTCGTTCACGGACCGGTGCGTGTCGTAGCCGAAGGAGAACAGCTCGGCGTCCGTGTACCCGTCGGCCTTGAAGTCCGCGCGCAGGCCGCCCCATACGCCGGGGTCGGCGTTGTAGCCGTGGACGAAGACGACCGGGGTGCGGGCGGCGGCGCTGCGTGCGGGTGCCTGGGCACTGACCGTCGCGGTCGGCAGGAGCAGGGCCGCGACGGCGGCTAGCAGCGGTACGGCGATCCTGGCGCCGCGCCTGGAACCGGGCTTCAACACACATCCCCCTACGACGTGTTACGCACGATAGTCAGGAGCATGGTGGGGCCTGGAGGTACGGCTGAACAGTCCCGTGCACAGGGATGCCGTACGGCAGTGCACGGGACTGTGTCATCCGGGCACTGCCTAGCCGCGGCGGCTGGCGGCCAGCGTCTCGTAGAAGTGCATGAGGCCTAGGTCGTCGACCGAGCCCGCGTTGACCGCCTTGGCCAGGGGGGTGCCCTGGAGCAGGCGCTTGACCGGGACTTCGATGCGCTTGCCGGTGAGGGTGTGCGGGACGCCCGGGACCTCGATGATCTCGTCGGGGACGTGACGCGGGGACAGTTCCGCGCGGATCGTGCGCTTGATGCGGGCGATCAGCTCGTCGTCGAGGGTCGCGCCCTCCACGAGGTGCACGAAGAGCGGCATCCAGTAGCCGCCGTCCGGCTCCTCCAGGCCGATCACGAGTGACTCGCGGATCTCCGGGAGACGCTCGACCGCCTCATAGATATCGGCGCTCCCCATCCGCACGCCCTGTCGGTTCAGGGTGGAGTCGGAGCGGCCGTGGATGACGACCGAGCCGTGGTCGGTGATCGTGATCCAGTCGCCGTGGCGCCAGGCGCCCGGGAACATCTCGAAGTAGCTGTCGCGGTAGCGGCTGCCGTCGGGGTCGTTCCAGAAGTGGATCGGCATGGACGGCATGGGGTTGGTGACGACGAGTTCGCCGACCTCGCCGATGACGGGCTTGCCGGAGGGGTCCCAGGACTGGAGGTCGGTGCCGAGGCCCGCGGCCTGGAGCTCGCCGATGTGGACCGGGAGGGTGGGGACGGCGCCGGCGAAGCAGGAGCAGACGTCGGTGCCGCCGCTGACGGAGGCGATCCAGAGGTTCTCGCGGACCTCGTCGTGCAGCCAGCGGAACCCGTCGGGGGGCAGCGGGGAGCCGGTGGTGGCCACGCACTTCACGGAGGACAGGTCGAAGTCCCGGCCCGGGTGCACGTCCGCCTTGGCGCAGGCCATGACGTACGCGGCGGAGGTGCCGTACAGGGTGGCGCGGGTGCGCTCGGCGACGCGCCACTGGGCGGCGGTGTCCGGATAGCCGGGGCTCCCGTCGTACAGGACGACGGTCGTACCGGTGAGGAGGCCGGAGACGAGGAAGTTCCACATCATCCAGCCGGTGGAGGTGTACCAGAAGAACACGTCCTCGGGGCCGAGGTCGCAGTGCAGCCCCAGCTGCTTGACGTGCTCGACGAGGATGCCGCCCTGGGACTGGACGATCGCCTTCGGCAGGCCGGTCGTGCCGGAGGAGTACAGCACCCACAGCGGGTGCGAGAACGGGACCTGCTCGTAGACCGGCTCGACGTCGGCGGCGACGAGGTCGGCCCAGGCGAGGGTTCCCTCCGGGGCCGGGGTGCCGAGCAGCGGGATGTGGACGACGGCGCGCAGGGTGGGCAGCTCGGCGCGGAGTTCGGCGACGGTGTCGCGGCGGTCGTGCTCCTTGCCGCCGTAGCGGTAGCCGTCGACGGTGAAGAGGACGACCGGCTCGACCTGCTGGAAGCGGTCGAGGACGCTGCGGGCGCCGAAGTCGGGGGCGCAGGAGGTCCACACGCCGCCGACGGCCGCGGTGGCGAGAAGGGCCACGACGGACTGCGGGACGTTGGGCAGGTAGCCGCTGACGCGGTCGCCCGGCCGTACGCCGAGGGCGCGGAGCTCCGCGGCGAGGGAGCCGACCTGGCGGCGCAGCTCCGACCAGGTGGTCGGCATCGTCTCATGTGTCTCGTCCACATGGAGCAGTGCCGTGTCATGGGGGCGCTCGTCGGCGGCGCGCAGGGCGTGCTCGGCGTAGTTGAGGGTGGCGCCGGGGAACCACTCGGCACCGGGCATGGAACGGTCGCCGAGCACCCGCTCGTACGGGGTGGAGAAGCGGACGTCGAACCACTCGACGACCGCGTTCCAGAAGGCTTCGAGCTCGTCGACCGACCAGCGGTGGAGCGCCGGGTACCCGCCCTCGGCGGGGGCGCCGTGGTGCTCGGCGGCCCAGGCCTGGAAGCGGGTGACGGCGGCCGAGGCGATGCGTTCCTCGTCCGGCTGCCAGAGCGGCTCGGTCTGCGCGGATGTCATTGGGGCGGCTCCCTGGCTGTACACGGGGTCGGCGTGTGTCCCGCGCACGTGCTGGGGTGTGCGCGCGACGCGGCTGACAGGACGATGCCATGTGATCGTCTTTCGCACCAGGGCTGCCCGCCCATGGTCAGGCAGTTGAATATGTGCTCCCACCACGGGTGAACGGTAGTTGAACGGAGCCTGTTCCGCCCCGGACGGATGGCAGGCTGAGCTGCATGGACGGTCGTGGACTGGTGCGTTCGATCAAGGTGTTCGGTTCGGTGCGGGGGTTGCGCACGGTGCGGGTGGCGTGGCGGCAGCGCCGTACCGATGCATGGGGCCTGCCGGCGAGGGGTCCGGAGCGGGCCAGGGTTCCGGGGCTCGCGACGGGGGCGGAGGCAGCGCCGGGCGGGGGGACCGTCAGGTTCGCCCGCTCCTCCTTGCGGGTCTCCGTGTCGGCGGGCGGGACCGTCTTCTGGGGGTGGGACGGGGCCGAGCCGCTTCCCTCGTACGCCTTGGCCGGCGAGGCGCCCGATCCGGACCCCCGGGCCTCCCTGGAACCGGACACGGACGGCGGCTGGCGGATCGTGTCGGAGCGGGTGACGGTGGCGGTCTCCCGTCATGGCGCGGTGGAGATCCGGACGCCGGGCGGGGTGATGCTGCGCAGGGACCTGCCGCCGCGGTGGTGGGAGCCGGTGGCCGAGGACGGCGCGGGCGGGGCGCGCTGGGTGCAGCGCAGCGAGGTGCCGGCGGACGCGCGGTTCTTCGGGCTGGGCGGGCGGTCCGCGGGGCCGCGGCTGCGGGACGGCACGTACCGGCTGTGGAACACCGACCCGAAGGGGCATTTCGGCCCCGGGGACGACCCGCTCTACCTCACGATGCCGGTGCAGTTCGTCGTCTCGGACGCAGGTACGCACCTGGCCTTCCACGACAACTCCTGGGACGGCCGGGTGACCCTGGCCGAGGGCGAGGAGGGAGCGGGTTCCGGGCACGACCGGCCGGGGACCAGCGAGGTTCGGACGGACGGCGGGCCGCTTCGCTGCTGGGTGGTGGTCGGCACCCCCGCGCGCGTGCTCCACGGTTGGGCGGCGCTGACCGGGGCGCCCGCGCTGCCGCCTGACTGGGCGCTCGGGCCGCAGCACGCGCGCTGGGGCTTCGGCAGCGCCCGGGAGGTGCGGCGGATCGTGGCCGGGTACCGGGAACGGGGCCTCCCGCTGTCCGCCGTGCACCTGGACATCGACCACTACGACGGGCACCGGGTGTTCACGGTCGACCGGGAGCGGTTCCCCGACCTGCCGGGGCTCGCGGCGGAGCTGCGGGAGCGGGGCGTGCGGCTGGTCTCGATCGTGGACCCGGCGGTGAAGGCCGAACCGGGAAACGCGGTGTACGACAGCGGGCGGGCGGTGGACGCGTTCGTGCGGGACGCCCGGGGCCGGGAGGTCCACGGGGTGGTGTGGCCGGGCGAGTGCGCCTACCCGGACTTCACCGACCCGGCGGTACGGGAGTGGTGGGGCGGCCTCTACGAGGAGCGGCTCCGGCAGGGCTTCGCCGGGGTGTGGCACGACATGAACGAGCCGGTGTCCTTCGCGCCGTTCGGCGACTCGACCCTGCCGCGCTCGGCGCGGCACGCGCTGGACGGGCGCGGCGGCGACCACCGCCAGGCGCACAACGTGTACGGCCTCACGATGGCTCGCGCCGGATACGAGGGGCTGCGCCGGCTGCGGCCCGACGAGCGGCCGTTCCTCTTCTCGCGGTCCGGCTGGGCCGGTATGCAGCGGTACGGCGGCACCTGGTCGGGCGACGTGTCCACGGGGTGGCCGGGGCTGCGGGCCTCGCTCGCCCTGGTGCTGGGGCTCGGGCTCTGCGGGGTGCCGTACTCGGGTCCCGACGTGGGCGGTTTCGACGGCAGCCCGACACCGGAGCTGTTCCTGCGCTGGTACCAGCTGGGGGCGTGGCTGCCGCTGTTCCGTACCCACGCGGCCATCGACGCGGGGCGGCGCGAGCCCTGGGAGTTCGGGCCGGAGGTCCTGCAGCACGCGCGCGTGGCGCTGGCCGAGCGTGAGCGGCTGCGGCCGTACTTCACCACGCTGGCCCGGCTCGCCCGGATGACCGGCGCGCCGTACGTCCGGCCGGTCTGGTGGGGGACGCCCGAGGACCGGGCGCTGCGGGACTGCGAGGACGCGTTCCTGCTGGGTGACGCGCTGCTGGTGGCGCCGGTCCTGACCCGGGGCGCGGACCGGCGGGCGGTACGGCTGCCGCGCGGGCGCTGGTACGACACGGCGACGGGGCAGGCGTACGAGGGGCCCGGGCAGGTGCTGCTCGACGCGCCGCTCTCCCGGGTGCCGGTGCTGGCGCGAGCGGGGGCGGTGCTCCCGGTGCGGGGTGAGGGGGGCGGTCCGGCCCTGGAGGTGTGGGCGCCCGCCGCCGGGCGGACGGGCGGCGGACTCGTCGTACGGGACACGGGGGACGGCTGGGAGCCGGCCGAGATCGAGCGGTACCAGTCACGGCTGGTGGACGGCCGGGTGGTCGTGGAGCGGGTGACGGACGACGGGGTGGCGGAGGTGGAGCTGCCGGTGCGGGTGCGGGGGCTCTGAGGGCCCACGCGCGTGCGTGGCCGTCGTTCGCGCACCCCCGCCCCAGTCCGCGCCTCAGCCGTACTCCCCCGCGAACCACTTCCGTACCGCCTCCGTGTGGAGCGGGAAGGCCAGTTCCTCCGGTGCGTGGAGCAGGTGGTGGCCGCTCGTCTCGTCCGTCGGCGTCGACGGCGGGAGTTCGGCCGCCCGGCGGGACGGGAGGAGGCCGAAGAGGAGGAGGTGGCCGGCCGGGGAGCTCAGCGCGTCGGCGAGGCGGACCTCTTCGGCGGAGGCCCGGATGCCGGTCTCCTCGCACAGTTCGCGGGCGACGGCGGCGCGCCAGTCCTCGCCGTGGTCGATGAAGCCGCCCGGCAGGGCCACTCCGCCCCGCGCGGGTTCGATGGTGCGGGTGATGACGACGAGGCCCGTGCCCGTTCCGTCCGTGACGGGGAGCAGGGCGACGGCGACGGGCAGCGGGTTGCGGTAGGCGGTCGCGCCGCAGGCCCGGCAGCTGCGGGGCCAGCCCGCGTCGGCCGGGTACGCGGCGCCGCAGGAGGAGCAGTGGGAATCGCGGGTGTCGCGGGTGTCCTTCACGGGCCGACCGTATGCGATCACCCTTTCCCGGCGCTGCCGGAACTGATAGAGGGTGCGCATGACAGTACTCGTTTCCGCTCTCCGTACCCTCGCCGTCACCGCCGCGGCCGGACTGCTCGCCGCCACGGGCACCCTCGCCGCCCCCGCTCCCCCGGCGTCGGCCGCGCCGGAGCCGAAGGCGCCGAGGGAGTTCGTGGCCCTGAGCGCGGTCGACCCGACGATCGTCCAGGAGATGCGCTACACGACGGCGCACAACTTCGTGGGCGAACCGGTGGACGGCTACCGGCAGCCGCTGTGCATCCTGACCCGGCCCGCCGCCGAGGCGCTGCACCGCGCGCAGGTCCGGCTGCTCGCCCGGGGGTACACGCTCAAGGTGTACGACTGCTACCGGCCGCAGCGGGCCGTGGACCACTTCGTGCGCTGGGCCGAGGACCTGGCGGACGAGCGGATGCGGGAGGAGTTCTATCCGCTCGTCGACAAGTCGAGGCTGTTCGCCGACGGATACATCGCGGAGAAGTCCGGGCACAGCCGGGGATCGACGGTGGACCTGACCGTCGTACGGCTGCCGGCCGCGCCCACGCGCGCGTACGTACCCGGTGAGCGGCTGGTGGAGTGCTACGCCCCGCAGGCGGAGCGGTTCCCGGACAACTCCGTGGACATGGGGACCGGGTACGACTGCTTCGACACGCGCTCGCACACCGACGACCCGCGCATCCAGGGTGTGCAGCGGGCCAACCGGCAGCTCCTGAAGGGGGCGCTCGGTGAGCAGGGGTTCGTGAACCTGCCGGAGGAGTGGTGGCACTTCACGTTCAGGCCGGAGCCGTTCCCGGGCACGTTCTTCGACTTCCCGGTGGCCCGGCGGTCGGTGGCCGGTCACTGAGCCTTCCGCGTCCGGGGGCTCCCGTGGCACACTCCTGACGGTTCGTCAGTTCTTTGTGAGCGGTGGCACGGGAGGCCTCGATGGCAGGGACACGCAGACCGGTGGTGGCCGGCTGGTTCACCGACGACACCGTGCCTGAGGCGGAGTTCCGGCTGCTCGGCACCCGGTGCACGGCCTGCACGTCGGTGTTCTTCCCACGCGAGGACGACGCCTGCCGCAATCCGGTCTGCGCGGGCGGCGGCGAACTCGCCGAGGTCCCGCTCTCCCCGCGCGGCCGGGTCTGGTCGTACACCGACGGGCGCTACCGCCCGCCCGCCCCCTACGTGTCCGACCCGGACGCGCCCTGGGAGCCGTACACCCTCGTCGCCGTCGAGCTGGCGGCGGAGGCGATGGTGGTGCTCGGGCAGGCCGCTCCGGGCGTCACGACGGCCGACCTCGCGGTCGGGGCGGAGGTCGAGGTGGTACCCGGGGTCCTGAACGAGGACGACCGGCACATCTGGACCACCTGGAACTGGCGGCCGGTCGCGCGGCCGGAGCGGACCGACGCGGCGGAGCGGGAGGAGCGGTCGTGAACGACATCGCCGTGCTCGGAGCGGGCATGCACCCCTGGGGCAAGTGGGGCCGCGGCTTCGTCACCTACGGGACGGCCGCCGCCCGGGCCGCGCTGGCCGACGCGGGGCTCGACTGGACCGATGTCGGGTCGGTCGTCGGCGCCGACACCATGCGGTGCGGCTACCCGGGATACGTCGCCGGGGCGACCTTCGCCCAGGCCCTCGGGTGGCAGGGGGCGCGGGTCACCAGCGTGTACGCGGCCTGCGCGTCGGGCGCCCAGGCGATCGGGACCGCGCGGGCCCAGATCCTGGCCGGGCTCGCGGACGTGGTCCTGGTGGTCGGTGCGGACTCGACGCCCAAGGGCTTCTTCGCGCCGGCCGGCGGCGAGCGCCCCGACGACCCCGACTGGCTGCGGTTCCGGGTGCTCGGGGCCACCAACCCCGCCTACTTCGCCATGTACGCGCGCCGCAGGATGGCCCTCTACGGGGACACCCCCGAGGACTTCGCCCAGGTGAAGGTGAAGAACGCGGCGGCCGGAGCGCTCAATCCCCGGGCCCGCTACCGGGCCCGGGTGACCGCCGAGGAGGTCGCGGCATCCGCCGTCGTCGCCGATCCGCTGCGGCTCCTCGACATCTGCGCCACCTCGGACGGGGGCGCCGCGCTCGTCCTGTCCAGCATGGACTTCGCACGCCGCCGCGGACACCCCGACCCCGTCAGGGTCAGGGCCGTGTCGACGGTCTCCCCCACCTACCCCAGGGCCGTGCTCGACCTCCCCGACATCGCGACGGACTCGGCGGTTGCCGTCTCCCCCGCCACGCACGGCTTCCGCGCCTCCATCGCACGCGCCGCGTACGAGGAGGCGGGGATCGGGCCCGAGGACCTGTCCCTCGCGGAGGTCTACGACCTGTCCACGGCCCTGGAGCTGGAGTGGTACGAGGACATCGGCCTCTGCGCGGCGGGCGAGGGCGCCAAGCTGCTCAGGGACGGGGCCACTGCCCTCGGCGGACGGCTGCCCGTCAACACCAGCGGTGGGCTGGCCTCGTTCGGGGAGGCGGTGCCCGCGCAGGCCATCGCGCAGGTCTGCGAGCTGACCTGGCAGCTGCGGGGCACGGCGGGCGACCGGCAGGTGCCGGGGGCCCGGGTCGGCATCACGGCGAACCAGGGCCTGTTCGGGCACGGGTCCGCGGTGGTGGCGGTCCGGTGAGGGTCCCTACGGGCCGGGGGCCTCACCGCCCGGCCCGTAGGGGCTGAGGCCCCGGCCGTCAGGTCCCTCAGGTCGCGGCCGTCGCGTGGCTCCTGTCCGCGAGGACGAGGGCGTGCTCGACGACCGCCACCAGGACGTTCTTCACGGACTCGCGGTCGCGCGCGTCGCACATCAGCAGCTCGACCTCCGGGTCCAGGTCGAGCGCCCCGCGTACGCTCTCGGCGGGGAACCGCCGCGAGCCCTCGAAGCAGTTGACGGCCACCGTGAACGGGATGCCGCGCCGCTCGAAGTAGTCGATCGCCGCGAAGCTGTCCTCCAGGCGGCGGGTGTCCGCGAGGACGACCGCGCCGAGAGCGCCCTGCGCCAGCTCGTCCCACAGGAACCAGAAACGGTCCTGGCCGGGGGTGCCGAACAGGTACAGGACGAGATCCTCGCGGAGAGTGATCCGGCCGAAGTCCATGGCGACCGTGGTGGTCTTCTTGGCCTCGACCCCGTGCAGGTCGTCGACGGGCCGCCCCGCCTCGCTGAGGATCTCCTCGGTCCGCAGGGGACGGATCTCGCTGACCGCGCCGACCAGTGTCGTCTTGCCGACCCCGAACCCGCCCGCGACGAGGATCTTCAGGGTTGTCGGCTCGACGTACGACTGCTTGCGGCTAGAGCGCCCGAAGGCCATTGATCACCTCGCGGAGAATGCTCACGTCCGGCAGCTCGGCCGGCGGAACGGGGCGGGTCACATGGACGAGTTCGTCCTCGACGAGATCACCGACGAGAACCCGGACCACCCCTACGGGGAGGTCGAGTCCGGCGGCGAGCTCGGCGATCGACTGGGGCTGCTCGAAGCAGCGTTCGACGATCTCCACGTGTTCCGGGGAGAGCGACTGGTCCCGGCCGGGGTCGTCCGCGGCGGGTTCGGGAACGACCACCGCGATCAGGTCGAGTCGGTGACGGGTGGCGGCGCTCGTCCGTCCGCGGGTCATCGCGTACGGACGGACCACCGGCCCGGCCTCGTCGTCGAACCAGTGGTGGTGGCCGGGGGTGTGGCCCTGGTTCAGCTGGTTCCGCTCGGCTGCGTCAGTCATACCGTCCCGCTCACCCTCCCGAGGGCAGACCGGACCGGGGGGCCGTCGTGAGGTGGGCCCCGACCCGCTTCACCATCAGCGTCATCTCGTAGGCGACCTGGCCGACATCGGAGTCCGCGTCCGCGAGCACGGCCAGGCAGCTGCCGTCACCGGCGGCCGTAACGAACAGGAAGGCGTCCTCCAGCTCGACGACCGTCTGCCGCACCTTGCCCGCCTCGAAGTGGCGGCCGACGCCCTTGGCGAGGCTGTGGAAGCCGGAGGCCACGGCGGCCAGGTGCTCGCCGTCCTCGCGGGTCAGATCCCGGGAGGCGCCGGTGGGGAGGCCGTCGCTGGAGAGCACCAGGGCCTTCCGGATGGAGCCGACGCGCTGGACGAGCTCGTCCAGGAGCCAGTTCAGCTCGCCGTTTCCGTGAGCGTGGCCGGACGTGGTGCTGGGTGCTGCGGCGTTCGGTGCGGTCATCGACCGTCCCCCTCGGGTGTCGTTCCTGGTGCTGTCGGTTCGTCCGGAGCGGCGTTGTGCCGCCGGCCGCGCTGCCAGCCGCGCTGCATGGCGGCCATGCGCGCGCGTACCTCCTCGGCGTCGCGTTCGAAGGAGTCGGGGTCCGCGGCGCCGCTCGTACGGGCGTCGGCGCGGGCTCCCGTACCACCGTCGCCCGGGCCCTCGGAGGCGCGCAGCTGCGGCGCGAGGCTGGCCTGCCGGACACGGCGGGGCAGCCCGCCGAACGCCTCGGGGCTCCCCGGCGGTTCGGAACCCTCCGGAGCCGGCCGGGACTCCCGCGGCAGCGGGGGCTCCGGCGGGAGCGAGGCCTCCGGCGGTACGGGTACGAGGGTGGGTCCGGTGCTCCTGGCGGTCACGGGCCCGTCGGTGAGCCGGCCGGGGGCGGGATGCGCCCGGCCGGTGAGGGGCTGGTCGCGGTCCTGGAGGTGGTGTTCGCGGTCGCGGTCCTGCACGTGGTGGTCCCGGTCGGGGAGGTGGTGCTCGCGTTCCGGCTCGTCGACGCGACGGCCGTGGTCCACCACGAGCGTCGGCGTGCGGCGGCGCGGCAGCGGCACCGGAGCGAGGACCCCGCCGTCCGCGGAGTCGTCCTCCTCGCCCGGGCCGTCCGCCCGGTCCCGGGCCTGGCTCCGCTGCTCGTCGGCGGGCGCGAGCCCGGCGCGGCGCCGGCTGCGGGGCCGGAAGAGACCGCCGCGCTCGCTGTCGCTGTCGAGGAGGTCCGCGGAGCGGTCGAGGAGCACGTCGAAGTCCTCGGTGCCGATCGGCCCCTCGAGCTCGACGGGACCGTCCAGCGGGCCGGGCGCCCGGGTGACGTCGGGGACCCTGGCGAGCGCCGGGCGCCGGCTGGGCAGTACGCCGGTGTCGTCCGCGTCGTCGCCGGCCGGGCCGGTGCGCTCCAGGGTCTTGCGGTCCAGGCGGAATCCGGCGCCCTGGGTCTCGGGTGCGTCGGTGAGCAGCGCGGCCGGGATGAAGACGACCGCGGTGGTCCCCCCGTACGGCGAGGTCTGGAGCGAGACCCGGACGTTCTGGCGCTGGGCGAGCCGGCTGACGACGAAGAGGCCGAGGCGGTCGGTGTCCGAGAGCTCGAACTCGGGGGTCTCGGCGAGCCGGAGGTTGGCGTCCAGCAGGGCGTCGGGGTTCATGCCGAGGCCGCGGTCGTGGATCTCCAGGGTGAAGCCGTTGGCGACGCGCTCGCCGAGGACCTGGACGGCGGTGTGCGGGGGTGAGAACACCGTGGCGTTCTCGAGGAGTTCCGCGATGAGGTGGGTGAGGTCCGCGACGGCGGGGCCGCCGACGCCCAGGCGCGGGAGCCTGCGCACCTCGATCCGCTCGTAGTCCTCGACCTCGGCGACGGCCGCCCGGACCACGTCCATGAGCTGGACCGGCTTGCGCCACTGGCGGGACGGGGCCGCGCCGGAGAGGATGACGAGCCCCTCGGCGTGGCGGCGCATACGGGTGGTGAGGTGGTCGAGCCGGAAGAGGTCGGCCAGCTCGTCGGTGTCCTCGGTGCGCCGCTCCATGGTGTCGAGCAGGGTGAGCTGGCGGTGCAGCAGGACCTGGTTGCGGCGGGCGAGGTTGACGAACACCTCGGAGACGCCGCGGCGCAGCTCGGACTGCTTGACCGCGGCCTCGACGGCGGCGCGCTGGAGGGTGTTGAGGGCCTGGCCGACCCGGCCGACCTCGTCCTCCCCGTACACCAGGTGGGGCACCTCGGTGCCGACGTCGACCTGCTCGCCGGCGGCGAGCCTCCGCATCACGCTGGGCAGGCGGACGCCGGAGACCTCCTGGGCCTCCTTCTGGAGACGGCGCAGGTCGCGGACGAGCACACGGCCGATGCGGACGGAGATGACGATCGAGGCGAGCAGGGCGAGGAAGCCGAGGACGCCGGCGACGCCGACCTTGAGGAGGACGCTGTACGCGGCGGGCTGGACCCGGTCCTGGTAGCGGTCGCCCGCCGCGGTGTTCTCACGGGCGAGGTCGTCGAGGACGGGTCCCGCCTGGTCCTGCCAGTAGGCGGCGGTGACGGCGTTCGGGCTGTCGGTGGGGCCCTCTTCGATGATCGCGTTCTCGGCGGTGCGCAGCGGCCGGGTGTCGGGGCTGCGCCAGTACTTCTCGAAGTGGTCGCGTTCGGCGGCGGGCAGGAGTTCGAGGTTGACCTCGTAGAACTGGGTGCGGTTGGCGACCAGGTCGGAGATCGCGCGGATCTCCTCGGTGGTGACGCGGCCCGCGACGAGCGCGGAGAGGACGAGGGCGTCCTCCCGGGAAAGCAGCTCACGCGCGCGCGTGACGCCGACGAGTGCGCGGCCCTGCTTGTCCATCTCCACGTTCTCGAGGGCGTCGAGGGTGATGAGGAAGCTGTAGCAGGGGTCGACGAGGCGGTTGTAGAAGTCGAGGGCCTGCATCCGGCCGATGTCCCGTTTCTCCACCGAGCGGCGCAGCGAGCCGAGGCCGTCGAGCGCTTCGAGGAGGGAGGCCAGCCGTTGGGCGGTGACCGGCCGCATCTCCTCGCGTACGCCGGGGTCGGCGGCGTTGGCGCGAATGCGGGCGATCTGGCGGTCGGTGGCCTCGCGGGTCTGGTGCAGGGAGTCCAGGGCCTCGGAGCCCCGCGGGTCGGCGAGGTAGATGAGGGACTGCCGACGTTCGAGCTGGATGACCCTGGCGGTGTCCTCCAGGGGGTAGCCGATCTTCTCGACGACGTAGCGGACGTCGAGGAGTTGGTTGGCCTCGCGGCCGGTCAGGACCGTGGCGAACCCCCACAGGCCGGTGAGGGAGACGAGCGGTACGAGCAGCAACGCCACGATCTTCCGGCGGATGGACTTCCCGCGAAAGCGCATGGCCTCCCCCAGCTCGGCCCCCGTGCGCCACGGAGGTCCTTCACGTTCGTGACGTCCGGCGTCAACACGCGGCGTCAACCTTGAGTTTCAACAAACGGCGGCGTGAGCCTACTACTGCATCGAGGCCATCTCGAAGGCATGTCCGGGCTATTTTCAGCCTGTCGAGTGAGTCTTGATCATGAGATGTCCCGGTATTCGGGGAGTTGGGATCGGCCACTGTGGCGCAGGACACCTGGTGGTGTGCCATTTCTCCCGCCTGGGGGAGATGGCTGGAACTGTTCGCTCCGGTCGCCTGCGTCCCCGTTCATCCGGGGGCCGGGCGAAACCTTTTCCCTCCGGCGTGCGTCAATAAGTACGGGGAGGGCTCTGTCCGCGTAAACGCGCTCAAGACGGGCAGCCACCCCTGGAGTCGTTCAGTGGTGGGGAGTGACAGGACAATGGAACACGAGGCGCGGTCCACCCGGCAGTTGTGGGTGGAGGACGAGCGGGGCAGACAGCGGATGCCCGACCCCGTGCGCAATGCCGCGGTGCGCGCGGTGATGATCACGTCGGTGACGCTGATCCAGGCCGTGGTGGCCTTCTTCAGCAGCGTCGCCGGCTCATGGCTGGCGTTCCCGATCACCGTCACGGCGGTGGCCTCGACCGTCGTGGCCACCTGGAGCGTCCTCGACGTGTGGATCACCCGTCAGGTGTGGCGCCAGCGCAACGGCGTCGTGTCCGAGCCGAGCAGCACCGCACGTCCGCCGCTGCGCGCCAAGCGCGGAGCGGACCGGACGGAGAGGGCGCCGCTGTCCGAGGCCGCCTGAGGCGTACTCGGAACCGGCGGTACCAGGAGCAGTAACCGCGAGGAACGGCGAGCGGCCCGGCACCTTTTCTGGGGGCCGGGCCGCTCGCCGTCTCGCTAGTGGGATTCCGCGGGCGCCGGCGTCTGTGCCGGTTCGTCGGAGGTGTGGCGGCGGAACATCCGCGTCGCCGTGATCTCCCCGTGGATCGTCTCGCCCTCCCCGCCGGACTGCGGCAGGCCCGGACGCAGGTGCTCCTCCACGCTGATGTACTTCAGGCCGGCCCGCAGGTCCGCGTCGTTCCGGAGCCGGATGACGAGCGGGAACTCGGCGAGCGCCGTCGTGTCGAACAGGCCCGTCGTGTAGAGCAGCTGGACACCCAGCGCGTCCGACACGGCCCGCTGGAGCTCCAGGAGGTACGTGGCGTTGGCGCGGCCGATCGGGTTGTCGAGGAACAACGTGCCCGCGTGCCGGTGCTTGTCGCGGCCCCGGTCGTTGGAGCGGAGCGCCGCCATCGTGCAGTACAGCGCGATGGCCGCGGTGAGCAGCTGGCCGCCGGAGAACACGTCGCCCATCTGCCCGACGGGAACCCGCTCGGCGCGCAGCACCGCGTCCGGCTTGAGGATCTCCACGGAGACGCCCTTGGGTTCGAGCGCCGCCTGCACCCCGCGCAGCAGCAGGGACATGCCGTCGCGGCGCAGGTCGGAGTTCTTCTTGACGGCGGCCCGGGTGGCCTCGTCGACGACCTCGCCGAGCCGCTCCGCGAGGGTGGCCTGATCCGGCTCCTCGAAGCGGATCCGCAGGAACTCCTGGCCGGACCACTCCCCGAGGCCCTCGGGGAGCCGGGAGAGCCGCTGCGCGGAGCGGAGCGTGGCGAGCGAGGACTCCACGAGGCCCCGCAGCCGGTCCACGATCGAGTCCCGGTTGCGCTCCAGCTGCTCCAGCTCGTCGGTGAGGACCCGCAGCCGGGGCGCGAAGGCCTCGGCCCACTTGGCGGCGTGCTCGGGCAGCGCGGACGCCGGGAGTTCGCGGATCTGCTGGCGGGCCGGGGTGCGTACCTGCTCGTAACGGGTGGAGTTGGCGTGCCGTACGAGGATGTCGCTCGCCTCGCGCACGGCGGCGTCGGCGGAGGACAGCTCAGCCGTGCAGCCGCGCAGCGTGCGGCGGGCCTCGGAGGCCGTCGTACGGGCCTCCTCCAGGGTCCCGGGGTAGGCCTCGGCCTCCTCCCGCTCCTCGTCGGTGTGGTCGCGGAGCAGGTCGCGCAGGAGGGCCGCCGTCTCGTCGAAGCCGCCGACGGCGTCCTCGGCGGCCCGGTGGTCCCGCAGAAGTCCGGCGTGGGCGGCCCGGGCCGCTTCGAGGGCGTCGGTGCGGGAGGCGAGTTCGGTGGTGGCCGTACGCAGCAGGGCCTGCGCGCGCTCGGCGTCGGCGGGCACCTGGTCGTCGGGCAGCTCGGTGTGCGCCTCGCCGTCCTCGGGTGCGAGCCGTTCGGCCTCGCCGCGCAGCCGGCCGAGCTTCTCGCTCGCCTCCGACGCGCGGGTCTCCAGCATCTGGACCAGGGCCTCGGCGCGGGCCGCCGCCGCCTGCCGGGACGGGCCGTCGGCGCCGTCGGTGGACTCAAGGAGCTGTTCGGCACGGGTGCGGACCTTGTTGGTGAGCCGGTCCAGCTCGGCCACGGCGGCGGACTCGTCGCTCTCGGCGCGGGCCTGCTCGGCGCGCAGGTCGGCGCCGACGCCGACCTTCTCGTACAGCTGGGACGCGGCCCGGTAGGCCTCGCGCAGGGTGGGGAGCGCGGTGCGCGGCGCGGCGTCGTCCCCCTCGGGGAGGGTGTCCGGGGCGCCCGCGATCTCGGCGCGCTCGGCCCGCAGGGCGCGGGCGGTGCGGTGGGCGTCGTCGGCGGAGCGCTGGGTCGCGCGGCGGTCCTCGTCGGCGGCACGCGCGCGTTCCAGACAGGTCTGGGCGCGGGCCTCGGCCTCGGCGGCGTCGTCGGCGAGTTCACGGAGTTTGGCCTGCCAGGCGGACCGTTCGCGCAGCCGGAACGCCAGGCCCGCGAGGGCGTCGGCGACCCGGCGGGCGCGCTGGGCGGCGTCCTGGCGCTCGTCCCGTACCTGAGCGGCCTCGGCGGCGGCCTCGTCGGCCTCCGTACGTGCCGAACGGGCCTCGTCCAGGGTCGCGGCGGCGGCCTCCGCGGTCTCGCGGGCGGTCGCGGCGACGGCGGCGAGCTCGGCGAGCATGCCCGGCGGGCAGTCGGCGCGCCAGGCGCCGACGCGGGAGGCGAGGGAGCGGTCTCCGGCGAGCCGGGCGGCGAGGGTGCGGATCTCCTCGTCGCGGGCGGTGGCACGCGCGCGCAGCGCGTGGCGTTCCTCGTCGGCGGCGTGCTCGTCGTGCATGGCCGGGTTCGGCGGGACGAGGAAGACACCCGTGTCGTCCGTCGGGTCCTGCGCGGGTACGGGGGCGAGCAGCGCGGCGGCGGTGCCGACGGCAACGGCGGAGCGGGGCAGCAGGGCGGCGCCGCCGAGGACCTCGCGGGCGCGTCCGTACGAGACGGGGTCGGTGATCACGACGCCGTCGACGAGCTCCGGGCGCGCGGCGAGGACGCGGGCGTGGTCGGCCGGGTCCACGGCCTGCGCGAGGTAGCGCCAGCCGGGGAGGGCCGGGATGCCGTGCTCGCCGAGGTACTCGACGGTGGCGAGGACGTCGGGACCCGGCGGCAGCAGGCCGCCGTCGCCGAGCGCGCCGAGGATGCGGGAGTCGTCGGCGGCGGCGGTGCGCAGTTCGAAGAGCTGGCGCTCGGCGGAGGTGACGGCCTGGTCGAGCATGCCGCGCAGGTCGTCGGCGTACCGGTCGAACTCGGTGACGGTGAGCGGGCCCTGAGCCGCGGAGCCGGTGCCCTCCTCGGGCGCGTCCTCGGTGTCGGCTCCGGTGCCGGAGGTGACGGCCGCGCGCTGCCCGGGCAGGGGCGAGCCGGTGGCCGGGAGGCTCAGGAGTTCGGCGAGGCGTTCCTCGCCGGCGAGGAACTCGGCGGCCCTGCGCTCGGCGTCGTAGGCGTTGCCGGCGGCCTCGGCCGCGTCCGCGGCGCGGGCGGCGGCGAGTTCGGCGCGGGACTCGGCGCCCGCGGCCTCGCGCGCCCGGTCCGCCGCCACGCGCGCGATGTCGCGGGCGGTGTCCCAGGCGGCGACCGTGGTCTTCTCGGCGTCGCTCGCGGCGAGCGCGGCGCGGGCCGGGTCGGCGTCGGGGGCGGTGTCGTCGAGCCAGCCCGCCCGTACCGCCTCGGCGGTCTCCTGCTCGACCTCGGCGAGCCGCTGGCGCAGGTGCCCGGCCTCGCTGCGGGCCCGCTGGGCCTCGGTCGCGGCGGCCGTGGCGTCCCGGTGGGCGGTCTCGCCGGCCTCCTGGAGTGCGGTGGAGCGTTCCTCCTCCTCCGTCGCGTGCCGCTCGCCCTCCTCGGCGGCGGCGGCCAGGGCCCGTACGAGATCGGCGGCTGCCTCGGCGCGGGCGGCGAGGGCCGGTGCGGCGTCCCGCTCGGCCTCGCGGATGGCGGCGGCCACGCGCGCGGAGCGGTCGCCCGCGGCGCGGTGCCGGAGGACGACCTCGGCGGCCTGCCACGCGGAGTGCATCGTGCGGGCGTCGGTGAGTTCGCGGCGCTGGGAGGCCGCGCCCTTCTCCGCGACGGCCAGCGCGAGGGAGGCGTGCCGGTAGGCGAGTTCGGCGGCGATGAGGGCGCCGCGCCCGCGCCCGGTCTCGGCCTCGGCGACGGCATGGGCGGCGGAGGTGACCTGCTGGGCGAGTTCGGCCCCGCGCGCCCGCTCCACGGCGGCGCGGGCGGAGAGCCGGCGGGCCAGGGTGCGGGTGCGGCGCTCGGCCGCCGTATGGATCTCGCGCGCGTGGGAGCGGGTTTCGGCGGCCTCGACGATCCGGTTGAGGAGGTCGACGGAACCGGCGGTGAACGCGCGCTCTGCGTTCAGCTCGGCGCGGCGGCCCAGCTTGTTGCCGAAACCGCCGACGAGGTCCGCGAGGCCGTCGGTGTCCCGGGTGTCGGTGACCGCGCGCAGCAGCAGGTCGGTGAAGTCGGAGTCCTTCTTGACCGCGAAGAGGCCGGCGGCCTCGCCCTCGTCGGCATTCATCTCGCGCTGGTAGCGGAAGAGTTCGGGGTCGAGACCCAGCTCACCGAGGTGCTCGTTCCAGCGGTCGTGGATCTCCTCCCAGTAGACCTCCAGGTGCGGGTACGCCTTGCCGGCCTCCGTGATCGCGTCGCGGAAGCCCTTCATCGTGCGGCGGCGGCCGGTCGCGCCGGAGGCGCCCTCGACGGGCGGGCGGACGGAGGTCGCCTCGGCGACGGGGAGGTTGTCCAGGCTCAGTCCGGGGCCGGGCCGGAAGGAGTACCAGCCCTCGGCGAACTTCCTCGGGTCGGAGGAGACCTGCCGTCCGCGCCACTCGCTGGCCTTGCCGACGACGACGAGCTCTCCGGTGAGGGTGTGCTGCCACTCCAGGGCGACGTGTCCGCAGTCGTCGGCGAGGAGGAACTTGCGCAGGACGCCGGAACTGGCGCCGCCCAGGGTGTTGCGGTGGCCGGGGAGCATGACCGAGAAGATCAGCTTGAGGAGGACGGACTTGCCGCCGCCGTTCTCCAGGAAGAGCACGCCCGCGGGGGCGGGGCGGCGCGGCGGTCCTACCGGTTCCTCCTCGAAGAACTCCGCCTGGGTGGGGGCGGGGTGGGGCACGGGCGCGCCGACCCCGCGCAGGTCCAGGACGGTGTCGGCGTAACGCGCACCGGCGGGGCCGATGGAGTAGAGGCGGACCCGGGACAGCTCGTACATGCGGCGGACTCTCGTCGTCTCGTTCGGGTGGTGCGCGGGTGTTACGGGTGGAAGGGCAGGCCGGCGTCGGCCGCGAGTTCCAGGTCGTCGCCCTCGGGCGGCGGGAGGAGGGTCGCGGAGCCGTCGCTGACGGGGACGACGCCGAGTTCGAGGAGTTCGGCCATGGCGGCGGAGCCGGCCATGTCACGGACCTGGAGCTGGTAGCGGGCGGTGGTGCGGTAGGAACCGCCGCCCTCGTCGCCGGTGCGCTGGAGGAAGCCGGAGTCGGTGAGGAAGGCGGCGGCCTTGCCGACGATGCCGGTGGTCGATCCGGCGAGACGGCGGGCGTCCTTGGTGGCGCCGGTCGCGCTGCGGCGGGCGTAGATCCGCCAGGCGGCCTCCAGGCCGGGGGCGTCGGAGGCGGGGTCGGTGTTCTCGCCCTGCTCCTCGGCGCGCTGTTCGAGCCGCAGACAGGCCTGGCGTACGAACGCGTCGACGCCGTTGACGGTGAGGCGGCCGATGTACGCGTCGTCCGCGAGGTCCTCGGGGCGGGGGAACGCCATGGCCGCGACGGCGAGGTGGGCCAGGCCGTGCAGGAACCGGTCGGCGGAGTCCGTGGACGCACGGCGGGCGTAGTCGCCCATCCGGACGGCGAAGACGGAGTCCTCGCCCGCGGTCACGGCCATCCCCGCGCGCGGGGAGACCTCCAGCACGACGAGGCCCAGGCCGGTGGCGACGGCGTCGGCCAGGCGCGCGAAGGCGGGGTTCTCGCGGTAGCGGCGGAGCAGTTCGCCGTACTCGGCGTCACGGGCCGGGAGCAGCTTGGGCTGGAGCCCGAAGGAGACGAGCCGGGCCGCGTCGGACGCGTCGGCGGGGGTCACGGCGGGCGCGGTGGCGGCGGCGCTCGGTGAGGCGGCCGGGGGCTGCGGGGGCTCCGGCTCGCTCCACGCGTCGGCGTACTCGGCGTGGGTTTCGCTCACGGCTGGGGCTCCTCGGTACGGCTCTCGGTCGGTGACGGGGTCGTGGGTGACGCGGGCGCGGGCGGCGTCGGGGTCAGGGGTGATCCGGGCGCCGGGGGTGCTGGCCGCGTCGGTGTCGCTACGGGGCGGGGCACGGGCAGCGGGACCGGGGTGACGGTCGTCGGCGCGGGGCGCTCGACGGGCGCGGCCGGTCCGTCCGTGAGGCGCACGGCGCGCACGGACGGGAGGGCTCTCCGCCTGGCAGGCACCGCGCGGGCGGGCTCCGGCACGGCCACGACACCGAACCGGGGCGGGCCACCGGGCACGGCCGGCCGGGGCCGTTCGTCGCCGCCGGCCGCCGACGCGGGGGCGGGCGGGTCGACGAGGACGGGGTGGAGACGGGGGCCGGGGGCGGGTGCGGGCGGGGGGACCTGCGTGGGTACGGGTGTGAGCACCGGCAGCGGCTCGGCCTCAGGGGCCGCCAGCGCCTCGGGCTGGTTCTCCGGCACCCGTACACGCGCGCGCGTGGGGACGGTCGCCCGCTGCGGCTCCGGCCGGGACGGCTGCTCGGGGCGCCTGCTCGTGGTGCGGGGCTCCGGGGCCGACGTGGTCGCGTGGGGGCCGGTTTCCGTCGGGTCCGCCGGCACGGTCGTCGGGACGAGGGTCACGAGGCCTCCGTGCGGTCGGCGGCCATGCCCGCCGCGTCGAGCAGGGCCGTGCCGACGATGAGGTCCGCGCCGCCGAACTCGGGGTCGTCGAGCGGGGTCCCGTCGTCGACGGCGAACAGCAGGCGCTCCTCGCCCTGCCGGTAGGCCGTGCCGACCGGCGGGCTCGCCGCGTGGACGGCGAGCAGGGCGACGAGGTACGGCAGGTCGGCGTCGAGGCCGCGGGCCTCCGCGAGGAGTCCGGAGAGGCGGCGCGGGGCGTCGTGCTCCAGGTCGAGCAGGCGCAGGGCGCTCGCGAGCTGCTCCTCGCTGAAACGGGAGTCGTCGGGGGTGGCGATGAGGTCGGGCTCGGGCATCTCCGCGCCGAGGTGCTCGCGCTCCACGGGCGGGGTGAGGAGCAGGTCGACGAGGTCGCCGAGGCGTACGGAGGCGGGGGTGCGCAGTCCGGTGCCCTTGGCGAAGAAGGCGTCGGTGACCCGGGCTGCCTGCTCCACGGGGAGCGGCAGGGTCGGCGCGACGAGCTGCCCGTACAGGTCGAGTCCGGTGTACGCGGTGGGGGCTGCGAACGCCTGCCGGTCCTGCTCGGCGCGGAACAGCGGGCCGGCGTCCAGCAGGCGGGACTGGAGCTGGGTGTGGCGCCGGATGCAGTCCTTCACTATGTCGACGAGCTCGGCGGCGCGCCGCTTGTGCTCGGCCGTCTTGGCGTCGGACGCGGCCTCGGCCTCGTCGCGGGCCCGGCGGATGTTGGTGAGGATGGCGTTCTCGTGGCGGTAGCGGTCGGCGACGTGGTCGAGCGCCTCCGCGATCATGTCGGGAACCGCGTTCAGCCAGTCCACCGCGCGCACATTGCGCCGGGTGGCCTCCAGGGTCTTGCGGAGAGTCTCGGCGTACTGCACGGTCCGGTAGCGCGCCTGCTCGGCGGCGAGCTGGGCGTCGGCGAGGCGGCCCCGGTTGATGAGGACCTCCAGCTTCACCTCGGCGGCGATCTGGGCGCTGGTGACGTCGGTGTCGAGGGCGCCGACGAGGACGTTGACCGCTTCGTCGGTCGTCCGGAGGTACACACCGCCGCCGTACCCCGGGACCTCCTCGATGAGCTTGAAGTCGTAGTCCCTGCGGACGTACACGCCGTCGGCCCCGAAGGTTCCGTAGACGGCGCGGAAGCCGCGGTCGACGCTGCCGACGTTGATCAGGTTCTCCAGGACCCAGCGGGCCACGCGCTCGTGCTCGGCGGCGGGGCGGGTGGGGGCCTGGGCGGCGACGCGGGGCAGCAGGCGGGCCACGATCTGCTCGTGGTCGGCGCCGGTGTCGAAGTCCATGTTCAGCGTGATGAGGTCGATCGCGGAGAGGGCCACCTCGGCCATCGCGTAGACCGTGTACTCGCCGGCCAGGTTCGCCTTGCGGGCGTCGAGGTCATGGAGCGGGGCGGTGCACGCGAGCGCGCGGAGGCGCCGCGCGAGCCCTTCGTCGGCGGCCGGACCCTGCGCGGGCCGCGGCCCCGCGCTGAGCTGGGGCGGAGCGAGGTCCGTCGAGGCAGGCGAAGTCACGGTGCACAGATTAGGTCCTCGAACTGACAACGGTCGAAACGGCGCAGATGCGACCGGGCTCGCGGAGGGGGTCCGGAGGCGTCCGACGCGGGTCCGGACGGTGCCTTGAGAGCGTCCGGAAGTGACCCTGGCGTGGCCCCCGACGTGGGTCCGGAGCCCGGCCCGAGGGCACCTCGGGCTGTCCCGGGGCGTCAGCCGGCCCGGCCCGCCGGGGCGTCGACCGCCCGCGCGTAGGCGGCGGCGACGCGGGTGCGGGAGTCGTCGAGGTAGCGGGCGAGAAGCCGTTCTGCGGTGATCCGCTCCCCGGCGCGCAGCGCGTCCAGGATCTCCCGGTTGCGGGCGAGGTAGGGCTCGTGGAGCACGCGGGGGTCGCCGACGACGTGGAAGGCGAGGCGGAGTTCGGCGAGGACGCCCCGCATCAGCTCGTCGGTACGGGCGCTGCCCGCGAGGGCGACGAGTTCGCGGTGGAAGTGGATGTTGGCCGTGGAGACCTCCCGCCACGCACCCGCGTGAGCGGCGGTCTCACCGGCCAGGACGGCGGCGGCGAGACCGTCGAGGCGGTACGGCGGCTGCCCGAGGCCGCGCACGACGGCGCACTCGACGAGGCGCCGGGTGCGGTGGATGTCTTCCACGTCGTCGGCGGTCAGGACCCGGACGAAGACCCCGCGGTTGAGTTCGTGGACGAGCAGACGTTCGTGGGTGAGGAGCCGGAAGGCCTCGCGCAGGGTGTTGCGGGAGACGCCGAGGGCGCCGCCGATGCTGTCCTCGGAGAGCCGGGTGCCGGGCGGGAAGT
The DNA here is from genome assembly GCF_040297565.1 of Streptomyces sp. NPDC001728. NCBI lineage: Bacteria > Bacillati > Actinomycetota > Actinomycetes > Kitasatosporales > Streptomycetaceae > Streptomyces > Streptomyces sp. NPDC001728. Next base: position 93,281 of record NZ_JBEOZK010000024.1, on the reverse strand, counting down.
AGCCCTCCGCGACCCGGCTGCGCAGGATGTCCGCGACGCGCTCCGCGGTGCTGGTGCGCCCGAGCAGCGCACGGTCGTCGGCCAGGTCCCCGGCTTCGCTCGCTGCCACGGGCTCTCCCTCTCGTACGTCGTCCCGCACGGCGCCCCCCCGGTGTGCGCGGCGAGTCAACCGCACGGCCCGGGGACTGACAACCGTCATCTTGTCGGATCGTTCAACGATCCTCTACGTTGACCGCACCGTACGGTCCCCGTGCCGCCCCGGCACGCCCTCCCTCCTCCCCCGCGAGGTGCAGATGCCGCGCACAGCCCCGGCCCCGAGCCCGGACACCGTCGAGCAAGCGGTCTCGATCGACCTCAACGCCGATCTCGGCGAGGGCTTCGGCCGCTGGACGCTCACCGACGACGAGCAGCTCCTCTCCGTGGTGACCAGCGCCAATGTGGCCTGCGGCTTCCACGCCGGGGACGCGGCCACCATGCGGCGGGTGTGCGAACTCGCGGCCGGACGCGGGGTGCGCATCGGGGCCCAGGTCTCGTACCGCGACCTGGCCGGCTTCGGGCGGCGCTCCATGGACGTCCCGGCGGCGGAACTCGCGGCCGAGGTGGCGTACCAGATCGGGGCACTCGAGGTGTTCGCCCGCGCGGCGGGCGCGCGCGTGGCGTACGTGAAGCCGCACGGCGCGCTCTACAACCGGGTGGTCCGCGACGAGGAGCAGGCCGCCGCCGTCGTCGAGGGCGTCCTGCTCGCGGACCGGACCCTGCCGGTCCTGGGGCTGCCGGGCTCGCGGCTGCACGAGGCGGCGACGGCGGCCGGACTCCCGGTCGTGCCCGAGGCCTTCGGCGACCGGGCCTACCGGGCGGACGGCTCCCTGCTGCCGCGCGGGCAGACGGGCGCGGTCGTCAGCGATCCCGAGGCGGTCGTGGAGCGCTCGGTGGCCATGGCCCGGTCCGGGGTGGTCACGGCCCACTGCGGGAGTCCCGTCGCCGTCCGGGCCCGGTCGCTGTGCCTGCACGGCGACACCCCGGGCGCGGTGGACCTCGCCCGCCGGGTGCGGGAGCGCCTGGAGGCCTCCGGGGTACGGGTGGAGGCCTTCGCGTGACGGCCTCCGCCGTGCGCGTGCTGCGGGTGGGCGAGCGGGGTCTCCTGGTGGAGCTGGGCGGCGGCGAGGAGACGGAGGCGTTCCACGCCGAGCTGCTGCGGCGGCGGAAGGACGGCACCCTGCCCGCCGTACGGGAGATCGTGCCGGCGGCACGGACGGTCCTGCTCGACGGGGTGGCGGACCCGGAGCGGCTCGCGGCGGAGATGACCGGCTGGCGGCCGGGGCCGCCGCACGCGCGCGTGGGCGAGGCCGTCGGGATACCGGTCCGCTACGACGGCCCGGATCTGCCAGAGGTGGCCGAGCGGTGGGGGGTGTCGGTCGAGGCGGCGGTACGCATACACACAACGGCCGAGTTCCGGGTCGCCTTCTGCGGCTTCGCGCCGGGCTTCGGATATCTGACGGGTCTCCACGAGCGGTACGAGGTGCCGCGCCGGACCACTCCGCGTACCGCCGTCCCGGCCGGCTCGGTCGCGCTGGCGGGCCCGTACACGGGCGTGTACCCGCGCTCCTCCCCCGGTGGCTGGCAGCTGATCGGCACCACGGACGTGGTGCTGTGGGACACCGGCCGGGAACCGGCCGCGCTCCTCGCCCCCGGCACCCGTGTCCGGTTCACGGACGCGGGTCTTCCGGGACAGGGGCGTCCTGTTCGGGATTCCGGAGCGGAGGGCGGGCGATGAGTGACAGGGCCGTCGCCGTCGTGCGGGCCGGGGCGCTGACCACGGTCCAGGACCTGGGACGCGGCGGGTACGCGCACCTGGGAGTGCCCCGTTCGGGGGCCCTCGACCCGGCGGCCGTAGGACTCGCCAACCGGCTCGTCGGCAATCCCGGGACGGCGGCCGTCCTGGAGACCACCGTCGACGGCTGCGCCCTTCGGCCCCGCTGCGCGGTGACGGTCGCGGTGGGCGGCGCCCCCTGTCCGGTCCGGGTCGACGGGCACCCGGCCCCCTGGGGCACCTCGGTCCGGGTGGGCGCCGGGTCCGTGCTGGAGATCGGCGCGGCGGTGCGCGGCCTGCGCGCGTACGTGGCGTTCGGCGGGGGGATCGATGTCGAGCCGGTACTCGGCAGCCGCTCCACCGACCTGCTGTCCGGACTGGGTCCGGCGCCGCTGGTGTCGGAGGCGGTGCTGCCGCTGGGGCCGGGCCCGGCCGTGCGTCCGCCGGTGGACGCGCCGCCCTGGCCGGGGCCGCCGGACGCGCTCGTCCTCCGGGTGCGGTTCGGGCCCCGCGACGACTGGTTCACCGCCGGGGCGCTCCGCGCCTTCGCCACGCGCGCGTACCGGGTGTCCCCGGCGAGCAACCGCATCGGGCTGCGCCTCGAAGGCCCCGCTCTGGAGCGGGCCGTGCCGGGAGAGCTGGCGAGCGAGGGCATGGTCCTCGGTGCGGTCCAGGTGCCGCCGGACGGGCGCCCGGTCGTGTTCCTCGCGGACCATCCGACGACGGGGGGCTATCCGGTGGTCGGGGTGGTGCGTGGGGCCGATCTGGGGGCGGTGGCGCAAGCGGTGCCCGGGACGCCGGTGCGATTCATTCCGGTGCGCTGACATCCTCCTGGGGCGGCGGGCCGGGCGGCGGTCCGTAGCCCCCGCCGCCGGGGGTGCGCAGGACGAGGACGTCGCCGGGGCCCACCTCCGTGGTGGCGGATCCGCCGAGGTGCTCCACGGTGCCGTCGGCCCGTTCCACCAGGTTCTCGCCGAGGGCGCCGGGTTCGCCGCCCGCCATGCCGTACGGGGGGACCCTGCGGTGTCCGGTGAGGAGGGCCACGGTCATCGGTTCCAGGAAGCGGATGCGGCGCTCCACCCCGTGTCCGCCGCGCCAGCGTCCGCGCCCGCCGGCGTCCTGCCGTACCGCGAAGGAGTCGACCCGCACCGGGTGGCGCCATTCCAGGATCTCGGGGTCGGTGAGCCGGGAGTTGGTCATATGGGTCTGGACGGCGTCGGCGCCGTCGAAGCCTTCGCCCGCGCCCGAGCCGCTCGCGACCGTCTCGTAGTACTGCACGCGCGCGTTGCCGAAGGTGACGTTGTTCATGGTGCCGGAGCCCTCGGCCTGGACGCCGAGGGCGGCGTAGAGGGCCCCGGTGACGGCCTGGGAGGTCTCGACGTTCCCCGCGACGGTGGCGGCGGGGTGCACGGGCGCGAGCATGGAGCCGGGCGGGACACGGATCTCCAGGGGTTCCAGACAACCGCTGTTGAGCGGGATGTCCTCGTCGACGAGGGTGCGGAAGACGTACAGGACGGCGGCCGTGACGACGGCCGTGGGCGCGTTGGCGTTGCCGGGGAGCTGAGGCGAGGTCCCCGTGAAGTCGAGGACGGCGGAGCGCCGTTCGCGGTCGACGCGGACGGCGACCCGGACGACCGCGCCGCCGTCGGTCTCGTAGCGGAAGGCGCCGTCGTCCAGGCGGGCGACGAGCCGGCGTACGGACTCCTCGGCGTTGGCGCGGACGTGCCGCATATAGGCCCGGACGACGTCGAGCCCGAACTCCTCCACCGTCCGGCGCAGTTCCTCGATGCCCTTCTCGTTGGCGGCGATCTGGGCGCGCAGGTCGGCGAGGTTGGTGTCGGGGTCGCGGGAGGGGTACCGGGCGCCGGTGAGCAGGGCCCGGGTCTCGGTCTCGCGCAGTCGCCCGTCCCGTACGAGGAGCCAGTTGTCGAAGAGGACGCCTTCCTCGTCCACCGTCCGGCTGAACGCGGGCATGGAGCCGGGGGTGATCCCGCCGATCTCGGCGTGGTGGCCGCGTGAGGCGACCAGGAAGCGGAGTTCGTGCCCCGTGTCGTCGAAGACCGGGGTCACGACGGTGACATCGGGCAGATGGGTGCCGCCGTGGTAGGGGTCGTTGATCGCGTAGACGTCGCCGGGGCGCAGGTCGTCGCCGCGTCGGCGCAGTACCTCCTTGATGGATTCGCCCATGGAGCCGAGGTGGACGGGGATGTGGGGCGCGTTGGCGATGAGGTTGCCCTCGGCGTCGAAGAGCGCGCAGGAGAAGTCGAGGCGTTCCTTGATGTTGACGGACTGGGCGGTGTTCTCCAGCCGGACGCCCATCTGCTCGGCGATGGCCATGAAGAGGTTGTTGAAGACCTCCAGGAGGACGGGGTCCACGTCCGTTCCGGCCGCCACGCGAGCGGGGCGGGGGGTGACGCGGCGCAGGACGAGGTGTCCGGGGTCGGTGGCGGTGGCCCGCCAGCCGCTGTCGACGACGGTGGTGGCGTCGGCCTCGGCCAGGAGCGCGGGTCCGTCCACGGTGTCACCCGGCCGCAGGTCGTCCCGGCGGTGGAGGGGCGCGTCGTGGGGTGTGCCGGCGCTGTGCATCCGGACGGTGGTGCGGGGCGGTCCGGCGCTGCCGGCCCGCTCGTCCGGTGCCGTCGGCTCGACGTGCACGGGACCGTGCGGGCCCGCGCTGCCGACGGCTTCCATGGTGACGGCCGCGACGACGAGCGGCCGGTCCATGGTGAATGCGTACCGTGCGCGGTGGACGGCCGTGAACTCGGTTTTCAGCTGTTCTGCGGGGGCGAGGTCGACGGGCAGGCTCGCGTCCGTTCCGGCGTATCGCAGGAGTACGCGTGCGTGTGTGGTGATCGCCCGGTCCGGCAGGCCGTCGGCGCGCAGCTCCGCGCGCGTCCGCTCGGCGAGTTCCTCGCACAGGGCCGTCACGCGCGCGTGGGTGCCGGGGTCGTCGAGTTCGGCCTCTACGGACCGCTCCCGCATCGCGGTGGCGTCGGCGAGTCCGATGCCGTAGGCGGAGAGGACACCGGCCAGCGGCGGTACGAGGACGGTGTCGACGCCCAGGGCGTCGGCCACGGCGCAGGCATGCTGGCCACCGGCGCCGCCGAAGCTGGTGAGGGCGTACCGCGTGACGTCGTGTCCGCGCTGGACGGAGATCTTCCTGACGGCGTTGGCCATGTTGAGGACGGCGATCTCCAGGAACCCCGCGGCGACCTCCTCGGGGGTGCGGTCGCCGCCGACCTCCTCGGCGAGGGCCGTGAACCGCTCCCGTACGACTTCGGCGTCCAGGGGCAGGTCGCCGTTCTCCCCGAACACGGCGGGGAAGTGGGCCGGCTGGACGCGGCCGAGCATGACGTTGGCATCGGTGACGGTGAGGGGTCCGCCCCGGCGGTAGCAGGCGGGCCCGGGTACGGCGCCCGCCGAGTCGGGGCCCACCCGGTAGCGGCGCCCGTCGTAGTGGAGGACGGATCCACCGCCCGCCGCGACGGTGTGGATGCTCATCATCGGCGCCCGCATCCGCACCCCGGCGACCTGGGTGCCGAGTTCCCGCTCGAAGACGCCGGCGTAGTGCGACACATCGGTCGAGGTGCCACCCATGTCGAAGCCGATGACCCGGTCGTGCCCTGCCTGCGCGGAGGTGCGCACCATGCCCACGACGCCGCCGGCCGGTCCGGAGAGGACGGCGTCCTTGCCACGGAAGTGGGCCGCCTCGCGCAGTCCGCCGTTGGACTGCATGAACATGAGGCGGACCCCGGCGAGTTCGCGGGCCACCTCGTCGACGTACCGCCGCAGGATCGGCGACAGATAGGCGTCGACGACGGTGGTGTCCCCGCGCGGGACGAGCTTGATGAGCGGGCTGACTTCGTGCGAACAGCTGACCTGGGTGAAGCCCGCTGCGGTGGCGAGGGCCGCGACCCCGGCCTCGTGGTCCGGGTGGCGGTAGCCGTGCAGGAGGACGACGGCGGCGGAACGGAGCCCGTCGCGGTGGGCGGCGGCCAGTGCCTCGGTGACGGCCCGCTCGTCCAGGGGCCGGACGACCCGTCCGTGGGCGTCGACGCGTTCGGGTACCTCGATCACGCGCGCGTAGACCGATTCGGGGAGCACGATGTGCCGGTCGAAGAGCCTGGGCCGGTTCTGGTAGGCGATGCGCAGGGCGTCCCGGAAGCCCTCGGTGACGAGGAGGACGGTCGGCTCGCCGCGCCGCTCGAGGAGCGCGTTGGTGGCGACGGTGGTGCCCATCTTGACGACGGCGATCCGGTCGGCCGGGACGGGGTCGTCGGGCCCGAGGCCCAGGAGGAGACGGATTCCGGCGACGGCCGCGTCGGCACGGCGGGCCGGGTCGTGGGAGAGCAGCTTGCGGGTGACGAGCCGCCCGTCGGGCCGCCTTCCCACGATGTCGGTGAAGGTGCCGCCCCGGTCGATCCAGAACTCCCAGCGCCCGTTCATCTCCCCATTGTGGCCGCGAGCGCGGCGGCGAGGGCGTCATCGGCGCGGGTGTCGAGCGGGGCGGTTCCGGTGCCGTCGGCCCAGTGGCGCAGTTCGGCGGCGGCGAGCAGAAGGAGCAGCGGGAGCAGGTCGCGGCTGCGCCGCAGGAGCCAGCCGGTGCCGGCGGTGGCGAGCCACAGCGCGCCCTCGGCGCGGGTCGGGGGCGGCAGGACGGGCTCGCGCCCACGAGGTGCGCCGTGGGCGAGTCCCCGCTCGGCGAGCATCTGGTGGAAGCCCTCGGCGACGGCCCGGTGGCCCCGCTCGCCGGGATGGAGCCGGTCGGCGCTCCACAGGGCGCGGTCCCGGGTCCAGGCGTCGTCGGCGAGATGCAGGTGGACGGCCCCGTACCGGGCGGAGAGGGCGTGTACGACGGCGTTCACCGAGCGCTGGCGTCGGGCGAGCGGGCGGGCCAGTGGCGGCGGCAGGCCGAGCATCCGGCCGGGGTCGGGCAGGCACGCGGTGAGGAGCACGGCCCCGACGGCGTCCAGGTCGGCGCGGACTCGGTTCAGGTGGCGGGCGACGCTCCCGATGTCGAAGCCGTGGCGCAGGGTGTCGTTGACCCCGACGACGACGGAGGCGAGGTGCGGGCCGAAGGCGAGGGCGCGGGGCGCCTGGCGTTCGGCGACATCACCGCAGAGGGCCCCGCTGACGGCGAGGTTCAGGAAGGCCGTCTTCCCGCCGTCGGCGGCGAGCCCGTCGGCGAGGAGCGGTGCCCAGCCCCGCCAGACCCCGTCCACCCGGTCCCCCACGCCCTCGCTGAGCGAGTCCCCGAGCACGACGAACCGGGCCACAGGCACCCGTACCGACGGGGCCGAGGGCGCGACGGCCGACGGGCGCGCGAGAGCGGCCGTGGTGGGCCCCTCGTCCGGTGTCATCCGCGCACCTCCTCGGGCAGGCGCGGCTCCGTCGCCGGGACGGTGGCGTCGTGGGCGCGGAGGAAGGCGGCTACGGCGCGGTCCCAGGTGAAGACCTCGGCACGCGTGCGTGCCGCCTCGCGGCGGGCGGTCTCCGGGAGGGCGAGCAGCCCGCGCGCCGCGGAGGCGAAGGCGCCCGGGGTGTCCCCGGCCGAGGCACCCGCGGTGCCGACGACCTCGGGGAGTGCGGAGGAGGCGCTGACGACGACGGGGGTCCCGCAGGCGAGGGCTTCGAGGGCGGAGAGCCCGAACGTCTCCGCCGGTCCGGGGGCGAGACACACGTCGGCCGCCGCCTGGAGGTCCGCCAGGGCTTCCCTGTCGGCGACGTGCCCCAGGAAGCGCACCGGCAGCCGCCGTTCCCTCGCGCGCCGCTCCAGGGCGCCCCGCAGCGGTCCGTCGCCCGCGACCACCAGGGCCGCCGCCACGCCCGCGTCCCGCAGCTCGGCGAGGGCGTCCAGGGCCGTGCCGGGCCTCTTCTCGACCGAGAGGCGCGAGCAGAGCAACAGCAGCACCCGCTCCCCGTCCGCGTACCGGGCCCGCAGGACGGTGCTGCGCCGGCCGGGCCGGCACCGGTCCAGGTCCACGCCGAGCGGGGCCCGTACGACGTTGCGGGCCCCGATCCGTACGAACTCGCGTTCCGCCCACTCCGTGGTGCAGACGATCCGGGCGAACGCCCAGGCGGTACGGCGGTTGAGCCGGTCCGCCGCGCGGGCCGCGAGGGCCGGCGGCGCGCCCCAGGTGCGCAGCACCCCGTCGGCCGTCTCGTGGGAGACCATCACCGACGGCACGCGCGCGCGTCGCGCCCACTCCCCCGTCCACCGCAGGGTCGTACGGTCCGAGACCTCGATCCGGTCGGGTGCGAGGTCGTCCAGGACCCGGCGCACCCGGCGCCGGTCGGCGAGCACCCGGTATCCGCCGGTGCCGGGCAGGACCGGGCCGGGCAGGGTGATGACCCGCCCCTGCTCGGTACGGACGTCACTGGCGACGTCGCCGGGGACGACGAGGACGGGTTCGTGCCCGGCCGCCAGATAGCCGCGGCCGAGCTGGTCGAGGGCGGTCCGCAGGCCGCCCGAGGTGGGCGTCACGAAGTTCGCGAGCCGGACGATCCGCAGCCCGCCGCCCCGGCTGTTCACACCCCCGTCCCCGTTCACAGCCTCATAGCGGTTCACACCCTCGTAGCGGTTCACACCTCCGTGGCCGGTCACGCCGCCACCGCCGTCCGCTCGCGCAGGACCTCCAGGTAGTGGCCGATCAGCTCGTCGCCGAGGGCCTCCCAGGTGCGGCCCTCGACGGCCGCCCGCCCCGCCAGGCCGTACGCCGCGCGCAGTTCGGGCGAGGCGGCGAGGGAGGCGACCGCCGTACGGAGCGCGGTCGGGTCGCCCGGGGGTACGAGGAGTCCGGTGCGCCCGTGGTCGACCAGGTCCAGGGGTCCGCCGGCGGCCGGGGCGATCACCGGGACGCCGCTAGCCATGGCCTCCTGGACGGTCTGGCAGAAGGTCTCGAAGGGGCCCGTGTGGGCGAAGACGTCGAGTGAGGCGAAGATCCGCGCGAGCTCGGCGCCGGTGCGGCGGCCCAGGAACCGGGCGCCCGGCAGCGCGGCGCGCAGCGCCGGTCCGCTCGGCCCGTCCCCGACGACGACCACCCGTATGCCGGGGAGTCCGCCCGCTCCGGCGAGGAGGTCCACGCGCTTCTCGGGGGCGAGGCGGCCCACGTAGCCCACGAGGAGTTCCCCGCCGGGGGCGAGTTCCCGGCGCAGGGCGTCGTCGCGCAGCTCGGGCCGGAAGCGGGTCGTGTCGACCCCGCGCCCCCAGAGCCGGACGCGGCCTATGCCGTGCTCCTCCAGGTCGCGGACGGCCGCGGAGGACGGGGCGAGGGTGCGGTCGGCGGCGCCGTGGACGGCCCGCAGACGGCGCCATGCGGCGCTCTCGCCGGTTCCCACGTAGGTGCGGGCGTATCCGGCGAGGTCGGTCTGGTAGACGGCGACGGCGGGGATGCCGAGCCGTGCGGCGGCCGTCATCCCGCGTACTCCGAGGACGAACGGGCCCGCGAGGTGGACGAGGTCGGCGCGGTGGGCGGCGATGGCGGCGGCGACCCGGCGGCTGGGCAGGGCGACCCGTACCTGCGGATAGCCGGGCAGGGGGAGGGAGGGCACCCGGACGACGGCGCACGGCGCTTCGGCGTCGGCCGTCTGGTCGGCTGCGGCGGGGGCGATGACGAGCGGGGTGTGGCCCCGCCGGACGAGGTGGCGCGCGGTCTGCAGGGCGCAGTGCGCCACACCGTTGACGTCGGGAGGGAAGGATTCGGTGACGATGACGACACGCATACGGGTGTTGTCGTCGCGTCCGGCGTGTCCTCGTCAACGTCGATCTGGACAGGGAGGGAACGTCCCATGAGCGTTTCGCGCGGTGCCCGTCCGGGGCCGGGCGGGACCGGCTCCGGGGCGGTGGGTCCGGGGACGGCGCCGGTCGTGAACCGAGCCGGGAACGTGCGGCCGGGAACCTGCGGCCGGGTACGCGCGGCGAGGAGGCCCGGCAGGTCCCCCGCCGCCCCCGTGCTCCGGGGCGGGGCCACGCTCGGCGGGTTCTCCGCCGGGGGCCGCGCCGCCCCGGAGCCGGGTGACGGGCTGACCGGGTCAGACCTGGAGGTCGGGCCCTATCCGGTTGCGCACCGCCGTCTGGACCTCGACTTCCTCGGCCGGGTCCGCGGCGAGGCGGCGCAATCGTTCGGCGACGCGTACGTCCCCGGTCTCGGCGTGCTGGGCCGCCACCTCGCGGGTGGTCTCCTCGCAGTCCCAGAGGCATTCGACGGCGAAGCCCGTCGCGAAGGTGGGGTCGGTGGCGGCGAGGGCGCGGGCCACGCGACCGCGGAGCTGGGAGGAGGCCGTCTCACGGTAGACGTGGCGCAGTACGGGCGCCGCGCAGGCGATGCCGAGGCGTCCGGCGCCGTCGACGAGACCGGCGAGGACGGGGGCGTCGGGGCCTTCGGAGCGGACGGTGTCACGGAGCGCGCCGAGGACGGAGGGGGAGTCCTGGGCGGTGCCGCGGCAGGCGAGCACATCGGCGGCGGCGGCGCCGAGGGCGTCGGTCCTGCGGACCCACGCGCGGGCGCGAGCGACGGCGTCATGGCCGCACATCCGCCGGTAGGCGGCGACGGCGGCTTCGGCGACCTCGTGGGAGTCTCCGTCGGCGGCGGCCTCGACCAGGTCCAGGACGGCGGGGTCCTGTGACTGGGCGAGGTGGTGCAGGGCGGCGCCCCGGGCTCCCGCCGCGCCGTGCCGGGCGGCGGCGAGGAGTTCGGGCCGGTCCTCGGGTCCCGCGACGGCGGTGAGGCAGCGGGCGGCGGGACCGTACAGCACGGCTCCGCGTTCGTACCCCTCCTGCGCCCAGTCGAGGACGGCGCGCACGCTCCAGCCGGGACGGGGCCCGGCGGGGCGCATCTGGCGCTGCCAGCGGTCGAAGGAGCCCTGTTCGCGGGCGGCCCTGATCCGGGCGCCGACGGCGTCGCGCCGGTCCTCGGCCCACAGGCGCCACGGGCGGGGCTCGTAGGCGTCGCGCACGACGCCGGCCAGTTCGGCGTCGCCCTCGGCGTCGGCCGGGAAGCGGGCGAGTACGGGCAGGGCGAGCGAGCGGAGTCCGGCGTCGTCGTCGCGGAGCGCCAGCTCGTCGAGGGCCCAGGCCCAGTTCGTGCCGGTCGCGGCGTAGCGCCGGAGCAGGAGCAGGGCGTCCTGGCGGCCGTAGGACGCGAGGTGCCCGAGGACGGACAGCGCGAGCCCGGTCCGGGACTCCTCGGTGTCGAGGTGGTCCTCGGCGCCGAAGAGGTGGGCCTCGATCTCGTCGAGACCGCCGTGGAGGTCCAGGTAGAGACGGGCGTAGTACAGGGAGCGGTTCTCGACCCGCCAGTCGTGGCGGGGGTCGTCGAGAACGCAGTGGTTCAGGGCCGCGAGGGCCTCGGCGCGTGGCGCGGCGAGGGCGTGCAGGGTGCCGTCGCCGCGGCCCCGCTGCAGCAGGCCGAGCAGGGTGCCGCTCGGCGCTATGACTGGATCGAACATGGGAAGACGCCTCACATCAAGCTGTCGACACGACCGGGGGAGACCGGGATGACCCGGGTCGGGCGGTACATCGCCCGTACGCCTAGGCCGCGCGGCAACATGTCGGGCCGCTCGTCGTGTTTCGCCTGCCAGTGACCATCTTCCTCAGCCTCTCGTCGGTGGCCCGTTTTGCCGGGCCCGACGTCATGATGACCCACCCATTTCGCCACCGCGACCACATTTACGACGCCGCTCTCACCTGGGGTTCAGTGTCCGTTCACCGGACTCCGAACAGCTCCAGGAGTTCGGTCTTGCCGAACATCCTGGCGGTGTCCACGGCGGACGGAGTCCCGGCTTCCGGATTCGCGCCGCCGGTGAGGAGGGCGCGGACGACGGCGTCCTCGCCCTTGAAGACGGCGCCGGCGAGCGGGGTCTGGCCGCGGTCGTTGGCGCGGTCGGCGTCGGCACCGCGCGCGAGGAGGGCGGCGACCGCGGCGGCGTGGCCGTGGTAGGCGGCGAGCATGACGAGGGAGTCGCCCTTGTCGTTGGTGAGGTTCGCGGGCACGCCCGCGTCGACGTAGGCGGCCAGCGCGTCGGCGTCCCCGGTGCGGGCGAGGCCGAAGACCTTGGCCGCCAGCTCGATGACCTCGGGGTCCGGAGTCTCGCTCATCGGGTGGGACCGCCTCTCCTGCTGTGTCGGGCCGCGCACGGCGAGCGCCGCCGTACGAGTGAATCGACAGGGTACTGCCCGTTCGGTGACATGACCTCGCCCGACCGAGGCAAAGATCACGGCAGTCCGCGGCCGGAACCCTCCTCTAACGCACGCCGGGCATTTCGCCACTCGGAGGCCTGTTCGACGTCCGCCGGTCAAGTGAAATCACCCGTTTTTCACTCGAATGCACCTTTAGTCACATAGATACTTGCTGTGAACTTGGAAGGACTCATGGTGACTGTCCCCTCAACCAGGAGAACAACCAATGATCCTGTCCATCTCAGGCGTGGTCCTGCTCGGCATCATCTGCTTCCTGTTCTTCAAGAAGGACGGGATGAAGGCCTCGCACGCCCTCGTCAGCGCGCTGTTCGGCTTCTACCTCGCGGGTACCGCCATCGCCCCGAGCATCACGGCGGGCGGCCAGAGCCTCGCCGGCCTGCTGGGCGGGATCAAGTTCTGACGCCCTTCCGTCCCTTCCACCACTTCAGGAGTACTTCGTGGCCCGGCGACCACTCCCCCGCATTCTGAGCAGCGGCAGCGCACAGATCGCTCGTAGCCGAGAGATCGCGCGAACGGCCGCCGACAGCGCCACCGACGTGCTCCATCCGCTGATCACGGTCTCCCGCGGTCTGCGGAAGCTGGCCGCGACCGCGCGCGCCAAGTGGGCCGCGACCCCCAAGGAGCGGCGTGGTCCCACGCTGCTCCTGGTCGCGGCCTGCGTCCTGGTCATCGCCCTCGTGCCGTACGGGCCGCTCCTCGCGCTCGTCACGCTCATGGGCGCGGCCGCGTGGAAGGGACGCGAGCGCCCGGTCGTGAAGACCGGGCCCGACGACGCGGAGATCGCCCGGCTCAAGGGGCTCTACGAGGCCCTCGTGCCGTACTTCTCCGTGGCCGAGGACCCCGCCCCGCTGTTCGCCCACGGCGGCGACTGGAGCGAAGCCTTCGACGAGTACGCCTTCGACGAGGACGGGCGGCCCACCCGGCTGAGGATCGCGTACCCCCCGTACTTCACCGATGGCGAGCCCACCGCACGCGCGCGCATCGAGCAGCTGCTGCACGCGAAGTCCGGGCGCGGCCGGGAGTACCGCTTCGACTGGGACGAGGAGGGCAACCGGCTCGTCCTGAGCGTGCTGCCCGCCCTGCCCACCACGATCGCCGCCCAGCGCTTCGTGACCGTGCCGGGCGAGACGGTGCTCGGCTTCACCGACGCGGACGCCGTCCAGCGGACCGTGCCGGTGGTCGCGGCGGACGGCACCGAGGACGCGCCCGCCGTGGTCTGGCGCACCGGCCCCCGCTCCACCGAGCCGCATCTGCTCGTCGTCGGCCAGCCCGGCAGCGGCACCACGTCCCTGCTGCGCTCGATCGCACTCCAGGCCCTCCCCCACGGCGACGTCCTGATCGTCGAGGGCGGCGGCACGGGCGAGTACGCGTGCCTCACCGGCCGGGACGGCGTCCTGGCCGTCGAGTGCGGCCTCTCCGGCGCCCTGACCACCCTGGAATGGGCGGCGCACGAGACGGAGCGCCGGCTGATCGCCGCCAACCGGGCCCGCCAGGCGGGCCACACGGCGCCCGAGGACACCCGGCGCCCGCTGTGGATCCTCCTCGACCGTCCGAGCGTCCTGGGGCACCTGGCCGCCGCCGACGGCCGCCCCGACCCGCAGGAGCTGCTCCAGGTCCCGCTGCGGCACGGGCGCGCCGCGCAGGTCACCGTGGTGGTCGCCGAGCAGTTCGACAGCGCGGACACGCTGAGCGAGGCGGTACGCGCCCACACCAGGGCCCGCGTCGTGCTCGGTCCGGCCGCGCCGGAGCAGATCGCGGCGGTCCTGGGCGCCTCGCCGCACACCACTCCCACGCCGGAGGTCCCCGCCGGCCGCGGGTACGCGCGCCTGGGCACCGGCCCCGTCCTGCGGCTCCAGGTGCCGGCCACGCCCGACCCGTACGACGACGCGACCAGCGAGGCCCACCGCAAGGCCGTGCTCGAACTGCTCCCGGAGCGCCGGACGGTCACCACCAAGGCGGTCGAGACCGTCCCCGGCTCGGCCGTCGAACCGGCTCCGGCCCCGCGCGCCGAGCCCGACCCCGGACCGGCGCCGCTCCACACGCCGGTCCCGGCGGAGGGCTGAGCCCCGGAGAACCCGAAGAGGCCGGTACGGACTCCAGGTCCCTACCGGCCTCTTCGCGTGCGGGCCGCTCCACGCGCGCGTGGGAACGCCCACGCGCGCGTCACGCCCAGCGCCTACGCCACGAAGGACCGAGGCGGCTCGGCCCCGCCGCCCGCGCCCGACTCGACCAGCCGGGCCGCGGCGGCCAGTCGCGCGGCGGCCTCGTCCGCGACCGGGCCGCCGACCGTGAAGGGCAGCCGTACGAAGCCCTCGAAGGCCCCGTCCACGCCGAAGCGCGGGCCCGAGGGGACACGGACGCCGACCCGCTCCCCCGCCTCGGCCAGCCGGGAGCCGGAGAGGCCGCCGGTGCGGACCCAGAGGGTCAGACCGCCGCGCGGAACCGAGAACTCCCACTCGGGCAGCTCCCTGCGCACCGCCGTGACAAGCGCGTCCCGGTTCCCCCTCGCCTGGTCGCGGCGGAGGGCCACCGCCTCCTCCCAGCCGCCCGTCCGCATCAGCCAGTTCACGCCCAGCTGCTCCAGGACGGGGGTGCCGAGGTCCGCGTACGCGCGCGCGGCCACCAGGGAACGGATCACGTCGGGCGCCGCCCTGACCCAGCCGATGCGCATGCCGGCCCAGAAGGCCTTGCTGGCCGAGCCGACCGTCAGGACGGTGGAGCCCGCCGGGTCGAAGGCGCAGACCGGGCGGGGCATCTCCAGGTCGTCGTCGAGATGCAGCTCGGTCATGGTCTCGTCGACGACGAGGACCGTCCCGGCCGAGCGGGCCGCCTCCACCAGCTGCCGGCGCTGGTCCTCGTCGGCGAGCGCGCCGGTCGGGTTGTGGAAGTCGGCCACCACGTACGCGAGGCGGGGTGCCGCGTCCCGCAGCACCTGGCGCCAGCGGCCCAGGTCCCAGCTCCCCAGTCCTTCGGACATGGCCACGGGGACGAGCCGGGCACCGGCCTCCCGCATCAGCTGGAGGATGTTCGCGTACGAGGGGGACTCGACGGCGATCCGCTCACCGCGTCCGGCGAAGAGGTGGCAGATGGCGTCCATGGCGCCCATCGCCCCGGTCGTCACCATGATCTGCTCGGGCATGGTGGGGATGCCCCGTGCCGTGTAGCGGTCGGCGAGCATCTGCCGCAGCGCGGGCAGTCCCGCCGGGTAGTCCCCGTGCGTGTGGGCGTAGGGCGGCAGCTCCTCCAGGGCACCCTGGACGCCCCGGGTGAGCCAGGGTTCGGGCGCGGGCAGCGCGGCGCAGCCCAGGTCGATCATCGAGCCGAGGGCCTCCGGGGGCAGCGGTTCGAGTCCACGCGCGGGAAGCGGGTTCCCGGCCGGTACGGCGGTCCAGCTGCCGGCTCCCCGCCGTGACTCCAGGAAACCTTCGGAGCGGAGCGCCTCGTAGGCGGCGGCCACCGTCGTACGGCTGACCGTGAGGGCGACGGCGAGTTCCCGCTCGGCGGGCAGGCGGGCGGCGACCGGGACCCGGCCCTCCAGGACGAGCAGACGGATGCCGTCGGCGAGGGCCCGGTAGGCGGGGGGCTTGCGGGCGCCGGGGCCGGCGGGCCTGGGCTGCTGCGCCTGGAGCTGCCGGGCGAGCTGAGCCGGTCCTACCGCCGAAGTCCACTGGGCCATCGAAATCAGTCCACCTTCCGCGAATTGGCCATGGTTGGCCCCCGGTCCACCGCCACAGAGTGTCATGAGCCAGTCCACCGACACCACCCTGGGGGAAAGTCCCTTGTCCATCGCCTCCGGCCGCCACGGCCGGCACCTCGGCCGCCGGCTCGTCCAGCTCTACATCGGGCTGACGCTGTACGGGGTCAGCTCGGCACTGCTGGTGCGCAGCGGTCTCGGCCTCGAACCCTGGAACGTCCTCCACGAGGGCCTGGCCGAGCGGACCGGTCTGACCATCGGAGTGGTGTCGATCATCGTGGGCGCGGCGGTACTGCTGCTGTGGATACCGATCCGGCAGCGCCCCGGTCTGGGAACCGTCTCCAACGTGTTCGTGGTCGGCCTGGCGATGGACGGCACCCTGGCCCTGGTGCCGGACGTCCACCCCCTGACCGGGCGGATCCCGCTCCTCGCGGCCGGGATCGTCCTCAACGGGGTCGCGACCGGTCTGTACATCGCGGCCCGCTTCGGCCCCGGCCCGCGCGACGGCCTCATGACCGGACTGCACCGGCTGACCGGCTGGTCCATCCGTCTGGTGCGGACGGCGATCGAGGTGGCGGTTGTCGCCACCGGCTTCCTGCTCGGCGGCTCGGTCGGCGTCGGCACGGTGCTGTACGCCCTGGCCATCGGACCGCTCGCCCAGTTCTTCCTGCGCCGGTTCGCCGTGCCCGAGCCGGACTCCGGCAGCACCGCCGTCGCCCCGGGGACACCGGAACAGGCCATACTGCGGCCGTGACTCGCGTACGCCACCCCTATCTCGACCATCCCTCACCCCTCCCGTTCGCCCACCGCGGCGGCACGGCGAACGGCCTGGAGAACACCGCGGCCGCCTTCCGCCGGGCCGCCGCCGCGGGCTACCGCTACTTCGAGACCGATGTGCACACGACCTCGGACGGGGCGCTCGTGGCCTTCCACGACGCGACCCTCGACCGCGTGACGGACGTCTCGGGCCGGATCCGCGACCTGCCCTGGGACGCGGTGCGGGAGGCCCGTGTGGCGGGTGAGGAACCGCTGCCGCTCTTCGCGGACCTCCTGGAGGAGTTCCCCGAGGCCCGGTGGAACGTGGACCTCAAGGCCGAGTCGGCCCTGCTCCCGCTGATCGACCTGATCCGGAGGACCAACGCCTGGGACCGGGTCTGCGTGGGCTCCTTCACCGAGGCCCGGGTGGCGCGGGCTCAGCGCCTCGCGGGCCCCCGGCTCGCCACCTCGTACGGGGTGCGCGGGGTGATCGGGCTGCGGCTGCGTTCGCTCGGCATCCCGGCGGCGCTGCGGGCCGGGGCCGTGGCGGCGCAGGTGCCGGAGCGGCAGGGCGGCATCCCGGTCGTGGACAGGCGGTTCGTCCGGGAGGCACACGCGCGCGGGCTCCAGGTCCACGTGTGGACGGTCAACGATCCGGCCCGCATGCACTCTCTCCTCGACCTGGGCGTGGATGGCATCATGACCGATCAACTGGAGACGCTGCGCTCGGTGCTGACCCAGCGGGGTGTGTGGGTCTGAGCGCACGTGCCGGTGACACCGTTCCGGGCTCACCGGGCCGGTCCACGGGGATGAACGAGGGGGCGGCCTTGACCGCAGAGACCACAGAACCGGAGGAGTACGCCATCGGGCCCGCCGAACGCCGGCGGGAGCAGCGGGGCTGGTACTTCTACGACTTCGCGTGCTCGGTGTACTCGACGAGCGTGCTGACCGTGTTCCTGGGGCCGTACCTGACCTCGGTGGCGCGGGCGGCGGCCGACGCCGAGGGCTTCGTGCACCCGCTGGGGATCCCGGTGCGGGCGGGCTCGCTCTTCGCGTACGCCGTGTCGGCCTCGATCGTGGTCGCGGTGCTGGTGATGCCGCTGGTGGGCGCGGTGGCCGACCGTACGGGACGGAAGAAGCCGCTGCTCGCCGCGTCGGCGTACCTGGGCGCGACGGCCACGGCCGGGATGTTCTTCCTGGACGGCGACCGGTATCTGCTCGGCGCCTTCCTGCTCATCGTGGCGAACGCCTCACTGTCGGTCTCGATGGTGCTCTACAACGCCTATCTGCCGCAGATCTCCGAGCCGGACGAGCGGGACGCGGTGTCCTCACGCGGCTGGGCCTTCGGCTACACGTCCGGCGCCCTCGTCCTCGTACTGAATCTGGTGCTCTACGCGGGCCACGACTCCTTCGGCCTCACGGAGGGCGAGGCGGTCCGGATCTGCCTGGCCTCGGCCGGTGTGTGGTGGGGCGCCTTCACCCTGGTGCCGCTGCGGCGGCTGCGTGACCGGCGGATCGGCCCGGAGGGCCGGGAGCGGTCCGGAGGGGGCTCGGTCGGCAGCGGCTGGCGCCAGCTCAGGGAGACCCTGAAGGACATGCGCCGGCATCCGCTGACGCTGTCGTTCCTGCTCGCCTACCTGGTCTACAACGACGGCGTGCAGACGGTGATCTCGCAGGCCTCGGTGTTCGGCTCGGAGGAGCTGGGCCTCGACCAGACGACGCTCATCACGGCGGTCCTGCTGGTCCAGGTGCTGGCGGTGGCGGGGGCGCTCGGGATGGGGCGACTCGCCCGGTCGTACGGCGCCAAGCGGACGATTCTGGGATCGCTCGCGGTGTGGACGCTGATCCTGGTGGCGGGGTATTTCCTGCCCGCCGACGCGCCGGTGTTCTTCTACTGTCTGGCGGCCGCGATCGGCCTGGTGCTCGGCGGGAGCCAGGCGTTGTCGCGTTCGCTGTTCTCGCATCTGGTGCCGCGCGGCAAGGAGGCGGAGTACTTCTCGGCGTACGAGATGAGCGATCGGGGGCTCAGCTGGCTGGGGCCGCTCGTGTTCGGTCTCGCGTATCAGCTGACCGGGAGCTATCGGGATGCGATCATCTCCCTGGTGATCTTCTTCGTGGTCGGCTTCGCCCTGCTCGCCCGGGTCCCGGTGCGGCGCGCGGTGGAGGCCGCGGGGAACCCGATACCGGACCGTTTTTAGACGTGGAACCGAAAGGGCGGTAGTGTACGCGTTTGGCCTGCCAGGCGGACCGTTACTGCGTGCTGCTTTGGTGAAGACACCGGGTTACTTCTGCCGCCAGATGTGACAAAACGGGCACTGGTGGGTACAACAAGGGGCGGCACGACGGGCGACGCATGTCCCGGCACGGGAATCTTTACCGCCGACCGGACGTTGACCGGATAACGACGACAGCGACACCTGTCCTGTGGGCGACAAGCCCGGGAGGCACGATTCATGAGTGAGCGAGCTCTTCGCGGCACGCGCCTCGTGGTGACGAGCTACGAGACCGACCGCGGCATCGATCTGGCCCCGCGCCAGGCCGTGGAGTACGCATGCGAGAAGGGCCATCGTTTTGAGATGCCCTTCTCGGTGGAAGCGGAAATTCCGCCGGAGTGGGAATGCAAGGTCTGCGGAATCCAGGCACTCCTGGTGGACGGGGACGGACCTGAGGAGAAGAAGGGCAAGCCTGCGCGTACGCACTGGGACATGCTCATGGAGCGACGCACCCGCGAGGAGCTGGAGGAGGTCCTCGCCGAAAGGCTGGCCGTCCTGCGTTCCGGCGCCATGAACATCGCCGTGCATCCGCGAGACAGCCGCAAGTCCGCCTAGCGGAACCGGCACGAACGACGCCGCGGGGCCCGGTACACGATCTGTGTACCGGGCCCCGCGGCGTTCGGCGGCGTTCGTGCGCGACCACGACGCCACCGTGCCCCCGCTCCCGGGCGGGAGCGGGGGCACGGTGGCAGTGGGACCTCAGGACGTCAGGGCATCAGCGGCGGCCTGGGCTCGTCGGCCCTGCGGGGGCCCTGGGCGCCGTCCTCGCGAACGACCTCACCCTGCACGACCTTCCTCCCGTCCGGCCGGTGCATCCGGGCCTGCTGAAAGGCGTCCTGGAGGCTGCCGGGCGGCGCGGCGCTCATCCGGCGCTCGACGGCCTTCTCGGCGTACCGCCCGAGGAAGGAGCGGACCGGCGGGACGAGCAGGAGCAGACCGACCGCGTCCGAGAGCAGCCCGGGGATCATCAGGAGCAGACCGCCGAGCATCAGGAAGCCGTTGCGGTCCTCGGCGCCGGTCCGCTCCGGCGCGCCGGGCATCGCGCCCGTCTGCGCCGCGGCCTGGGCCTGCTGGAAGGTCGAGGTGAGGTTGGCGAAGGCACGCCGGCCCGCCCGCTTGACGACGGCGGCACCGAGTACGGCGCCGCCGACGAGCAGGGCGAGGACGGTGAGCCCGCCCGCCGCGTTCGCCACCAGCGTGAGCAGCCAGATCTCCAGGACCAGCCAGGCGGCGATGCCGAGCGGAAGGTACTTGCGCGCGCGTGAGCGCTTGGGGGCGAGGGGAGGCGGTGCGCCGGTCGTCATGATGCCCAGTGTGCCTGGCGCCCCGCCGGAACGTCGTAAAGGGAAGATCAGAAGGGGCTCAGGAGGACTTGCGGCCGAGCAGCTTGCCGACCTTCTCCGCGCGCGCCGCCAGACCCCAGCCGGTGACCCGCCACAGCGCCTCGACGACGATGTTCCGGCTCATCTTCGAGTCGCCGATCTCCCGCTCCACGAAGGTGATCGGGACCTCGACGACATGGAAGCCGGCGCCGATCGCGCGGCGGGCCAGGTCGACCTGGAAGCAGTAGCCGGCCGAGGCCACGTCGTCCAGTCCCAGGCCCTCCAGGGTCTCCTTGCGGAAGGCCCGGTAGCCGCCGGTGACATCGCGGAGCGGCACGTCGAGCATCACGCGCGAGTAGAGGCTGCCGCCGCGGGAGATGAACTGGCGGGACTTCGGCCAGTTCACGATCCGCCCGCCCGGCACCCAGCGGGAGCCGAGGACGAGGTCCGCGCCCTTGAGGGCGGTGAGCAGCCGCGGCAGTTCCTCGGGCTGGTGGGAGCCGTCGGCGTCCATCTCCACGAGCACACCGTAGCCCTGCTCGATGCCCCAGCGGAAGCCGGCGAGGTAGGCCGCGCCGAGCCCCTCCTTGCCCTTGCGGTGCAGGACGTGCACATGGTCGTCCTCGGACGCGATCTCGTCCGCGAACTTGCCCGTGCCGTCGGGGCTGTTGTCGTCGGCGACGAGAACGTGCGCCTCGGGTACGGATTCCCGTACCCGCGCGACGATCGGCTTGATGTTCTCCGCCTCGTTGTAGGTCGGAATGATCACCAAGGCCTTGCCGAGCGGGCCGTAACGCCTCTGGCCACCGTCGTTCACTACTGCCCCTTCGGATACATACACAGGGCCCCCACCATAGCGAGGTCCTCGGCGTGCTCCGGCGCGGCGGGTCGGGTGGGACGGGTGACACGGTGGGGCGGAACGGACCACCGGGACAGATCGCGTGCGGTGCGGGGCCCGTCGTCCTTCGGTCCGACCTGGGATCCGCTGGCTGCGGGTCGACCGAGAGCCGTTGTCTACTGAACGTCCGGGCCCCACCCGGGTCGCACCTTCCTCCGGAGAAACCTTCCCTCGCGGCCGAGGCGCGGGCGGCGTACGGCGACTGTGCGGGGAGTGCGGTCCGGTCGGACGTCCTTTGGTGGACGCGGAGAACCTACCCGCCCCCGACGGGCGACTGTCAATACCTGCTTGACCTGCGAATACGTGGCAAAACCGCAGGCCGGAGGGGAAGATCCGCAGGTCGGGGACAAGCGTGCGGAACAGGCGCCACGGGTGGGACCTATCCCTACATCACTCGTTCGGCCGTACGAACACCGTCCGCCCGTGCACGACCGTGCGGAGGCAGACCGGGAGATCCGCGCCGGGCGACAGATCGGGCAGACCGGGCGTACCGGAGCGCGGGTCGGTGGACCAGCGGGCCACCCGGTCGTCGGGGGCCTGGACGACGAGTTCCTCGGTGCGCCAGACCGCGTAGTCGGCGGGGGCGCCGGGGACCAGCGTCCCGGCGTCGTCCCGGCCCACCGCCCGCCAGCCGCCCCTGGTGTGAGCGGTGAAGGCGGCCCGGGCGGAGATCCGGTGCTCGGGGGTGCGGTGGAAGGCGGCGGCCCGGACGGTGCCCCAGGGGTCGAGCGGGGTCACCGGGCTGTCGGAGCCGAAGGCCAGCGGCACACCGGCACGCAGCAGGGCCGCGTACGGGTTGAGGGTGCGGGCCCGCTCGACGCCGAGCCGGTCGGCGTACATGCCCTCGTCGCCGCCCCAGAGCGCGTCGAAGGCGGGCTGCACCGAGGCCGTGAGGCCCAGCTCGGCGAAGGCGGCGATCGTCTCCGGGGTGAGCATCTCGACATGCTCGACGCGGTGCCGGGCGGCCCGGATCCTGGCCAGGCCGAGCTTCTCCGCGGCGGCCCTGACGCCCTCGACGACGGCGGTCACGGCGGCGTCCCCGATGGCGTGGAAGCCCGCCTGGAGGCCGGCCTCGGTGCAGGCCACGACATGGAGGGCGACGGCGGTCGCGTCCAGATGGGCGGCGCCCGAGTGGGTGGCGTCGGAGTGGTCGGCGTACGGCTCGTGGAGGCAGGCCGTGTGGGAGCCGAGGGAGCCGTCGGCGAACAGGTCCCCGGCGGCGCCGAGGGCCCCGAGGGCGCGCGCCCGCTCGACGTCGAGGTCGGCCCAGTAGCCGACGACGCGGGGCCCGGCCTCCTCGCGGGCCAGGTCCAGGAGGCCGGTGAAGTCCTCCTCGGAGGAGATCTGCGGGCCGCCGCACTCGTGCAGGGTGCCGATGCCGAGGGAGGCGGCGCGGCTGCGGGCGGCGCGCTGGGCCTCGGTGCGCTGGCGGGCGGAGACGGCGCCGAAGGCCGCGGCGCGCACGGCGTGGTGGGCGTCCCCGGTCAGCGGCCGCTCTCCGTCGTGGAACCCGTCCAGGTCGCGGACGCCGGGGACCAGGTCGAGGAGGGCGGTGGTGACGACGGCCGAGTGGACGTCGATCCGGGTGAGGTAGAGCGGCCGGCCGCCGGCGAGTCCGTCGAGTTCGGTACGGGTGAGGGGCCGGCGCTCGGGCCACCTGGAGGCGTCCCAGCCGTGGCCGACGAGGATGCGGTCCTCGGGGCGGGCGGCGGCGTGGGCGCGGACCATCTCCGCCGCCTCGGTGAGCGAGGCGGCCGAGGACAGGTCGAGCCCGGTGAGGGCGAAACCGGTGGCGGTGGTGTGCACATGCGCGTCGACGAACGCCGGAGTGACGAGCGCGCCCTCCAGGGCGACCACCTCGTCCACGCCGGAGGCGAACGCGTCGGCCGCGCCCTCCGAGCCCACCCAGGCGACATGACCGCGCTCCACGACCATGGCGGTGGCGAAGGGGTCGGCAGGGCTGTGGACTTCCCCGCCGCGCAGCAGCACGGTGCGGTGTTCGGCGGGAGACGCGGCAGGCATGGACTCACTCATGCGACCAGGCTAGGACCTGCCGGGACCCGGTTTGTCCGGCAGGTCCCCCTCGGCGGGGTCGGCCGCGTCACAGGACCGGCCGACCGGCGCCGGATTCCGGCCGGGCCACGGGCACCCGCCCGGCCGCCCGGCGTCACACGCGGGGCGGTCCGGCGTCACACCCGGGGCGGTCTGGCCTCGTACGGGGTGGACAGGACGACGGTGGTGCGGCTGGAGACACCGGCCTGCGAGCGGATGCGGCTGAGCAGGTGTTCCAGCTCCAGCGGCGTGGCGACGCGGACCTTGAGGATGTAGTTCTCGTCACCCGCGACGCTGTGGCAGGCCTCGATCTCCGGGATGTCGGCGAGCCGGTCCGGGGTGTCGTCGGGCGAGCTGGGGTCGAAGGGTTTGACCGAGATGAAGGCGGTCAGGGGCAGCCCCACGGCCTCCGGGTCGACCACTGCGGCGTAGCCGCGGATGACTCCGCGCTGCTCGAGGCGGCGGACGCGCTGATGCACCGCCGACGTGGACAGGCCGGTGGCCTTGCCCAGGTCGGTGTAGCTCATGCGCCCGTCCTTGACGAGCAACTCGACGATCTGACGATCCAGCTCCTCCATGCGGTGACCCTATTGCTCCCGGACGCGCGCGGCAGCGACGGGGTCGACCACTATCAGGGGGTATGGGCCGCCACGGGGCACCTGCGACGGGCATGTGACGAACGCCACAGGTTTGCGTCTGCCCTGAGGTACTGCCACACGGTTATGCGGACGATCGCATGGGAAGTGCTTGCTGTGGTCGAGGCCGCACAGATCCGGCCGACCCACCCGAGGGGGAGATTCTCCATGCAGGAGCCTGTTGATTCGGTCGACACGTCCGACGAGCTCGACGCGTACGACACGTTTGAGATGTTCCGGGTCGTCTGCCCGGAGTGCGTGCAGCCCATCGCACTGCTCGCGGACGAGGACGTGCTGCCGGAGCACGCGCTCTGCCCGACGCCGTGGAACCCCTTCGTCCTGACGGTCTGCCCGGGTACGGGCCTGTCGGCGTCCGTGGCCCGTCCGGCCGACGAGACCCTGGAGGTCCAGGAGCAGGACACGGCGCTGCTCCTGACGCTCCCCCAGGGTCTCGACTGGCGTACGCAGCCGTTCTCGCACGTCGGCGGTCCGGGCTCGCGCCCGATCCGGGTGCCTCAGATGCGGCGCGCGGCCTGAGCCTCCCCGCTCACCAGTAGGTTCCCCGCACCATCGCCGCGAGCGTGGCGTGGTGCAGGATCAGGCCGTCGGGGTCCGCGGGCACCTCGACCTCGCCGAAGTGGGCCTGCCGGTACGCGATCCGAAGCATCACGATCGCGTGCCTCAGCGCCGCGTACAGGGTGTGGAACTCCATGGTGCGCGGGGTGTGTCCGGTCAGCTCGGCGTAGCGCCTTTCGATCGCGTCGCGCCGCAGGAAGTCCGGCAGGCCGGGCTGGCCGAAGCCCACGGTCAGGTCCTGGAAGAAGCGGTGGAGGTAGACCGCCCAGCCGAGGTCGACCTCGCGCGGGACGCAGGCCGCCATCTCCCAGTCCAGGACGGCGGCGGGGGTGAAGCCGTCGTAGACGATGTTCCCGATGCGCGCGTCGCCCCAGCCGAGGACCGCCGGCCCCTCGTCGACGGGCCAGTGCGCCTCCAGCCAGTCGAAGGCCGACTCGATGAGTGGCGAGGGGGCGAGACCGTTCACCACCCAGGCGTAGTAGGCGCGTTGGGCGTCGACATGGCGGCGCAGCGGGGTCCCGGCGCCGTCCGGCAGCAGGAACTCCGCCTCCTTCGCCGGGAACTGATCGTGCAGCCGGGCGAGTACGGAGACGGACTCGGCCTCCAGGAGGGCGCGTTCGGCGTCGGTGGCGGCGTGCAGCCAGTTCCCTTCGTACGTGTAGGGCATGACGTCCGGCGGTACACGCCCCTCGGCGCGGGTCATCACGAAGAACGGGGCGCCCAGCGGCCCCGGGTCCTCCTCAAGCCACAGCACGCGCGGCACGGGTACGTCGGTGTGCGCGCCGACCAGTTCCATGACCCGGTACTGCCGTGCCATGTCGTAGACGGGGAAGACGGTGTACGCGTCGGGGTCGGCGGCGAGCCGCAGGGCGCAGCCGCGGACCGGGGCGTCCGGGTGGTCGAGGTCGAAGAGCAGGGTCTCGCTGGACATGCCGTTGGAACCGGGGACGGCGAGACCGGTGACACGGGCCCCGGGCAGCTGCCGGTCCAGCCAGGCGGTGAGCCGGCGGCCCAGCTCCTCGGGGTCGCGGGTGCTGGTGCGGGGGCGGGGTGCGGTGGCCAAGGGGGCCTCCTCAGAGGGCCGTTGACGTGTGGTCGACGAAGCCGCTGGGGTCGTGGCGGCCGAAGGAGCCGTGCTCGAAGATGCCGTAGCCGGTGTGGCCGTCGAGGGTGAAGCGGGCGGCGTGGTCGGTGACGCCGTAGGCCGCCATGGGATGGGCGGCGGGGTCGGAGAGGTCGTAGACCCGCCGGTCGGTCCAGTTGCGGCCCTGCCAGGTGCCGTGCTGCCAGTCGGTGGCGGGTGGATAGCCGGCGCCGACGGCCAGCGGGGAGGAGGCGAGGATCTCGACCCCGACCTCCAGGGGCTTCCCGGTCGGGTCGGTGAGGTGGACGACGGCACGTTCGGGGTGGCGGGTGCCCTTACGGTACGTGATCTCGGTGCGGGGCCAGCCGAGTTGGCTGTCGCGGTGGCCGTTCCGTACGAGCAGGGCCTCGTTGAGGGTGCGGTAGCCGTCCGCGTCCTCCTGGGCGATGACCATGAGGAAGCGGTCCTCGAAGCGCATCGGGATCCAGAGCCAGTGGAAGCCCTCGGGCCGGAACTCCGCGGCCCTGCCGGGCTCCTCGCCGGGGATGGGACGGACTCCCCAGCTGCGGTCGCGGGTGCCGGTCCACTCCCCCGGGGTGACGGCGAACTCCTCACCACCGGCCCTGATCGTGCCCGCGCAGTGCCCGGCCTGGACGAAACGGCGGCCTTCGAGGGTGAGCCGGCCGCCGTGGCGCTGGGTGTGGTGGGGTTCCCAGGCGGCGGGGAAGTCGCCGGTCCAGCTGAGGTCGTACGAGAGCCCCTCGGGGTCGTCGGGGTCGGCAGCGCAGCTCAGGGTGAGGCGCTTGAGGGGTTCGTCGACGGTGAGGGTGAACGGGCCGACCGAGAGGTTCATACGGTCGTCGCCGAGGGCGTCGGAGGCCCGCACGGCGTGCAGGCGGTCGCCGACGCGAAGGGTGGCGTAGGCGTCGATGACCCCGGTGTTGGGGTAGACGCCGAGGCCGGCGATGAGCAGGGCGCGGCCGGTGTGGTCGAAGACGTGGAAGATGCACCGGTCGTAGGCGTTCCGGTCGCCGCTGACGTGGTGCTTCATGGAGAGCGGCGCCTGGTGCACGGGGTATTCGTCGAGGGCGACGGGCCGGTCGTCGTGCCGGTGCACGGACATGGCTGACCTCCTGGTCGGCGAGCGCTTCCGCGCGGGACGCTGACGGTACGTCAGGTCAGCGCCGAGGGGCCAGAGTCGTGCAGCGGGTACCGGGCGAACTGCCGCTCGATTCCGTTCGGGGGTGACCACGGCCGCCGGGACGCGTTGGTCCGGGCATGACCACGCTGTACACCACACCCAGCGGAGTCGGCCGGCACCGGCAGACGGAACCGCCCGTTGAGGAATCGGTTCACCACCTGACGCGGGCGGAGACGCAGGCCTCGTCGCGGCCTCAGCCCCCCGGGCAGCCGGCGCAGCCGGCGCTGCCGGCGCAGATGCCGGTGTCGGCGCAGATGCCGGTGTCGGCGCAGATGCCGGTGTCGGCGCAGATGCCGGTGTCGGCGCAGATGCCGGTGTCGGTGCCGGAGTCGGGCGGGGGGCCGGTGCCGGTAGCGGCCCCACGGCTGGGGACCACGTCGATGGCCGCGCCTGCGCCGACGATGGTCTCAGCGCCGGTGGCGGTGCCAGTGCCCGTGCCCGTGCCCGTGGCGATGCCAGCTCCCGTACCGAAGACCGTCTCCGCGCCCGTGCCCGCGCCCGCACCTGTCCCCGTACCGGCGAAGGCCCACGGCCACCCGCAAGTCCACCCCCACCTGCCCCAGGACCCACCCATCTACAAGGCTGTGCTGTCCCTCTGGGCGAGCCAGGGCCGTGCCCTGCCGGGCCACCGTGACCAGGAGTGGGCGAGGCTGGCGGCCGGCCAGGTCTGGGCGGACCGGACGGTACGGGTCAGCGGGACTCTGGTCCGACCAGGTGACGGGCGATGACCACGCGCTGGATCTGATTGGTCCCCTCGACGATCTGCAGCATCTTGGCCTCGCGCAGATACCGCTCCACGGGGAAGTCCGCCGTGTAGCCGTACCCGCCGAGGACCTGCACCGCGTCCGTCGTGACCTGCATGGCGGCGTCCGTGCAGAAGAGTTTGGCCATCGCCGCGCACCGGCCGAACGCCCGCCCCTCGTCCCGGAGGCGCGCCGCCTCCAGGTACAGCGCCCTGCCCGCCTCGATCCGGGTCGCCATGTCCGCGAGGAGGAAGCGGAGCCCCTGGAAGTCGGCGATCGGCCGGCCGAACTGCCGCCGCTCCCGGGCGTAGGAAACGGCCACGTCCAGGGCCGCCTGAGCGAGGCCCACCGCGCAGGCGGCGATGCCCAGGCGCCCCGAGTCGAGGGCGTCGAGCGCGATGGCGAAGCCCTGCCCCTCCGCGCCGAGGCGGCGAGCGTCGGAGACCCGCACCCCGTCGAAGTGGAGCTGCGCCGTCGGCGAGCCCTTCATCCCCATCTTCCGCTCGGGAGGGGCCGCGGTCAGTCCGGGCGCGTCACCGGGGACGAGGAAGGCGGTGATGCCACGGGCGCCGGGGCCGCCGGTACGGGCCAGCACGGTGCAGAAGTCCGCGATCCCGCCGTGGGTGATCCAGGCCTTGGTGCCGTCGATGACCCAGTCACCGCCGCCACCGGTGTCCGCACCGTCAGCCGTCTCCCGGACGGCACGGGTGCGCAGCGCCGCCGCGTCCGACCCGGCGGAGGGTTCGGAGAGGCAGTAGGCGCCGAGGAGGCCGCCGCCGAGCATCGCGGGCAGGTGGGCTGCCCGCTGCTCCTCGGTCCCGTAACGGGCGAGCGCGTGGCAGGAGAGACTGTGGACGCTCACCCCGAGGCCCACGGTGAGCCGGGCGGCGGCGAGTTCCTCCAGCACCTGGAGGTACACCTCGTAGGGCTGGCCACCCCCGCCGTACTGGGGGTCGTACGGCAGTCCGAGCAGCCCGGAACGCGAGAGCAGGGCGAACAGCTCACGGGGATAGATCCCGGCGGCCTCCTCCTCGGCGGCGCGGGGAGCGATCTCCCTCCGGGCCATGTCCCGAGTCAGGGAGAGCAGCTCACGGGCCTCGTCGGTGGGCAGCCGACGTTCCACGCCGTCGGCGGTGCGGTCATCCATGGCGGGACGCTCCTCCCTGCCGGGCGCGGACGCACCGCGCACGGGTCGCGGGTCGCGGGTCGCGGGTCGCGGGTCGCGGGTCGCGGGTCGCGGGTCGCGGGGAGTATGCCCGCTGGGGCGGGCGGCATCACGCTGGCGGGAAGGATCACACGGACGCCGGGAGCGGAGAGCTGCCTCACGGCCCCCCTCCCCCGGCCACTGACGCCGCACGGTACGAGCGGGCCGGGCGGCCTCTCGGGTGCCCGGCCAGTCTGCTGTCGAGCGGTCGGACAGCGGGGCTTTCGGTTGGCCAGTCCGGCCTATGCTCCCGGCTCTGCGCGCCGAGTGGTCGGCGGCCGTCGCCAGCGGGGCGGCAGGCAGGAGCGGGCGGCGCTCACCGGCCGCCGGCGCGCGGCGGCCCGCGTCAGCGGGACGCTCTTGAATCAAGTAAAGAAGAACGGCGACGAACCGCCGTTCCCCTGCGCTGTGTCCGTCCGCTGCCGTTGCCGTTGCCGTTGCCGTTGCCGTTGCCGTTGCCGTTGCCGTTGCCGTTGCCGTCAACTACTGCCGTCAGACGCCTCAGGTCACGGCAGCCGTTCCCACCGGATCCATTTGCGACGGGGACGGTCTACCTCTTTCCTGCAATACCCGAGAGTGCCCTCGATGTTACCCGGACATACGGACCAGGTTTATGAATCTTCTACATCGAGTCGCTCCGCCGCATCGAGCAAGTGCTGCGGCAACTTCGAACTTGCCGCCAACACCTCGATACCGACGAGGCGCCCCTCCCCATCGAAGTCAAGGTTGATCATGCCTCCAACCTCGACGGGATCGCAGGGATACATGCGCGACACTTCTTTGCGTGTTTGCGAATCGGTGAAATATATGTATGCCGCATCCACCTGCTGATCGTATGTGACTCTGACATCCACCATAGTCAGCGCCTCCCCTGGAGGCGGTTGATGTAAGCCTGACTCACGTCAGTCATCACTGTATTCACATTCCCATCAATGGTCTTGGCAACAAACACTTTGGAGTTGGGATCGTAGTAGCCCGTTTTCCACTGATCATCATGACGATAGGAGAAAGGCTCTCGCCCAAGAACGGCTCGAGCATCCTCTGCCGAAACCCCACGCTGCTCCAAGCGCTGCAGCGCATGACCAGTAAAGGAATCAGTCGGACTGGCGGCCCGAGGGACCTCCTTGGGCGTGATATCCCCGATGCCCTCACACGTGCACGACTCCGCATGGCCCGGGAAATAGCCGTCACAGTTGTGAACGAGAACCGGCGTCGCCCCCGCCAGCACATAGTACGTATGCAGGTCATCGACCGTGAGGTTGTGGACCCGCCTGTGCTGGGTCCACGCGCGCACTGCGCTCACCTGGGTGTACGTGCCATTGCCGGTCCGCAGCAGCGTTCCGGGGGTGATTTCCTTGGCGTAGACCCACTTGCCCAGTTCGGGCGCCCAGAACGGGTGGTTGTCCGTCGCCACGACCTTGCCCGGGTTCCCGCCGGGGTTGGTGACAGTGATTTCAACCAGGTTCTTCTCGCCCTCACCGGTGATGAGCGCGGTGACCGTGCGAGGGCCGGTTTCTCCGGTCACCGGGTCGGTGGCGGTGACCGTGTCGCCTACGCGCACCTGCTCTATCGCCTTGTTGTTGCCGTCGGCCATCACGACCACGGTGTCCGGGGTGAAGCTGTTGCCGGTGCCACAGCCCCCTCCCCCTGCCCCGGTGTCGGCCGGTTTCGGTGCGGGAGGGCTGTCCGCCGCCTTCGGTACGGGGGCGGTGTCGGCCGCCTTCGCTGTCTTTGCCGCATCGGCGGCGTTGTTCGCGGTCTTGGCGGCCTGTGCGGCGTCGAGTGCCTTGTTGCCGTACTTGGCGGCGTTCGCCGCGTAGCCCGCGCCCGGGATGGCCGAGGCGGCGGAGAGACCGGCGTTGACGTAGTCGCCTTCCGCGGCGTACCAGCCGGCGTTGGCCAGGTCGCCGACCTCACCGACGACCGGGACCATGCCGACGACGTCGAGAGTGGTGTGGCCGATCGTCTTCCACGAGGGCATCTTCGGCCACTTGCCGGTCGGGTCGGTGAGCTTGACCGGGTTGTTGTGGGTGTAGGTGTAGGCGGCGAGGTTGCGCGGCTCGGCGATGCCGCCCGCCATGTCCCCGTCGAGGTAGTCGGGCAGCGCCGGGTCGGTGCTCGCCCAGAGCTGGGTCCGTGGGTTGTAGTAGCGGGCTCCGTAGTAGTAGAGCCCGGTCTCCTCGTCGAGTTCCTTGCCGGTGAACTGGTAGGGCGTGTCGGCCTGTCCGGTCCGTTCCTCCACCCAGGTCTCCCCGTACGGGAAGTACTCCAGGTGCTCGATGACCTTGCCCTGCTTGTCGGTGACATAGCCGGAGGAGCCGATGTGGTCGGCGTGGAAGAACTGCTGGGCGTCCTCGGGACCGGTGGTCTCGACGGTCTTGGTCGTCACTCGGCTGTCGCCGACGAAGACGTGCTTGTAGCCGGTGGCGTCGCGTTCGCTGTAGTAGCGGTTCGGGTACAGCGAGAGCCCGTCCTCGCTCCGCTTGACCAGGCGGTCGCCCTTGTCGTCGTAGACGTAGGAGACGGTGGCGCCGGCGCAGCCGTTCGGGTCCTGCGCGAGGGTG
Organism: Streptomyces sp. NPDC001728; assembly: GCF_040297565.1. Lineage (NCBI taxonomy): Bacteria > Bacillati > Actinomycetota > Actinomycetes > Kitasatosporales > Streptomycetaceae > Streptomyces > Streptomyces sp. NPDC001728. The sequence continues at coordinate 62,271 of NZ_JBEOZK010000024.1, read as the reverse complement.
CCGGTCGCCGTGTCCTGGTTGCAGACGAGGCGGTTCTCCTCGTCCCACACGTACTGCCGGCGCTTGTCGGCGACGGCGGTGTTGACCGTGGCTGTCAGGTTGCCGTTGGCGTCGTACGCATGGCTGATCGGACCGACCTCGGTCGGGGCATGCGGCTTGGCGCCGTCGTAGGCGTACGTGTAGTCGTAGGTGGTCCGGTCCTGGACGTCGCCCGGGTTGGACGGGTCCTCGACCGGTTCGATCGGCCCGGCCCCGCCGCCTCCGACGGGGAAGGCCGGGGTACCGCCGGTGACCTCGTGGGTCTGCGACTTGCTCGTGGTGTTGTGGATCGAGTCGTAGCCCAGGCTCAGTGTGTACGTGTTGACCGCGTCGTTCTTGTCCGTGTACCGGCCGGACGCGGAGGTGAGCCGGTACTGGTCGTCGTACCCGTAGGTCTGGCTGCTCGGACCGCCGATGTCGCCGCCCTGCGGCGCGTCGTTCACCAGCGAGGTGATGTTGCCGATCTTGTCGTACGCGTAGCCCAGGTTCTGGAACGCGGTGCCGCCCGGCGCCACGGACTTCAGTGCCCCGAGCCGGCGGTCCTCGGCGTCGTAGGCATAGGTGGTGCGCACGCCGTTGCCGGTCTGCTGGAGGATCTTCTGCCCGAACTTGTCGTAGTCGATCCGGTCCAGGTACGTGTAGTCGGTGCCGTTCTTGGATCCGGTGGCCCGGCCGACCTGGCCGCCCGAGTCGTAGTCGTAGGTCAGGACCTCTCCGTCGGGATAGGTCATCTGCAGCACACGGTTGAAGGCGTCGTAGCGCCAGGCGGTGGTGTAGGTGCGCGGGGCGTCGCGGACCGCGGTGATGGTGCGGGTCTCCTCGATCACCTCGCCCAGCGCCCCGTAGGCGCGCTTCACCGTTCCCGCCGCGTCGTGGACCTCGGTGACGCGCGAGGCCGCGTTGTTCGGTGCGCCGGGGGCTCCGTACTCGTAGGAGACGTTGTTGCCCGGGAACGTCGGGTATCGGATTGCCTTCAGGCGCGAGTACTCGTAGTCGTACTCGACGGCCTTGCCCGCTGCCCGCAGATTCGCGGTGATCTTCGACGTGACGTTCCCGGCGAGGTCGTAGCGGGTCTCGGATCGCCCGGCGTCCGGGCTGTCGAACGACGTGCGGCGTCCCAGCGCGTCGTAGCCGGCGCGCGTGACGTTGTTCTTGTCGTCGGTGATCGTCGTGACCTGACCGGTGGGGTCGTACGCGTAGCTGGTCCAGATCTCCGAGGAGCCGTCGAACTCCTTCACCGAGGTGATGGCACCTCGGATGTCGGTGTAGGTGCGGCGCTCCTTGCCGTTGCCGTCGGTCACCGTCCGCTCGAAGCGGGTCGTGCCCGCCCGGTCCTCGCCGAAGCCGTATCCGGTGCCGGTGGTGACGCCGTCCGGCTGCACGGTCCTGACCGACCGGTCCAGGACGTCGAAGGTCTCCTTCGTGGGTGCCACGGAGTCGAAGGAGGCGTTGAACGTGGTGTTCGCGGCTCCCTTGTCCTCGGTCACCGGGTAGTACTTCTCCACGGCGCGGCCGACGGAGTCGAACTTCAGCCGGCCGGAGACCGTCATCACCTGGGTGGGCGTGGCCCCCGGCGAGGCGGACACCGAGGCGTCCTTCTTGGTCTGCAGGACACGCTTGAGGCCGTCGCTGAAGGTGACGGTGTCGAGGGTGTCGTCGCGTACGCCCGAGGCGGCACGGTCGAGGTGCTTGGTCGTGGCGTACGGCACGGTCGCCTCGGGGTGGTAGCCGAAGGTGATCGTGGCCCGGTCGCCGTCCTTCTCGTAGGGCCCGGTCACCGTGTCGAGCCGGCCGACGCTGTCGTAGGACATCCGGAGCGGCTGGCCGTTGTGGTCGGTGTTCCGCTCGGGCTGCCCGTACTTGAGGTTGTATGCCGTGGACGAGCGGTAGCCGAAGCTGTCCTCGACGGACTCGACGTGTACGCCGACGGTGGTGTCGTAGCCGTACTCCAGCGTGTAGCGCTGCCCCTTCGCGTTCGCCGGACCGGTCACCGACTTCAGGTTCCCGTCCGGGTGGTACGTCAGGTCGGAGACGGCCGGGGTGTCGTCGTCGAGGTACTCGCGTGTCTGGCGCACCGCGCCGGTCACGCAGTCGACGGTGGATTCGCGGTGGCGCAGGAGTGCGCCGGTGGCCGCGGCCTTCTGCCGAATCGCGTTGGCGATGCCGACGAGGTACCGGTCGCGGCACCGCGCGTCGGAGCCGCTGTAGGCGAAGACGGTCTCCAGGTCGTCCGCGGTGCCCTCGTCACCCGCGTCGAAGGTGCGGATGACGTTGCCGTACTCGTCGTAGGAGAGGTCGGTGAAGGTGGACTTCTCCGCGGCGGCGGCGCCTTCGTAGTGCTTTTCCTCGATACGCGTGAGCTGCGGGAAGATGGTGGCGGTCCGGCTCTTCGGGTCGGCCTCCTGGCCCGTGGCGGTGTCGAGCAGCCGGTAGGTGTTGAGTGTCTCGCGGTACGGGTGGCCGGCGCCGTCCTCGGTCAGCGTGCGGGTGAGCAGGCCGCGGCTCACATATCCGTCGGTGCGGTACTCGTCGGTCAGCGTGCGGCGAACAGCCTCGTCCGTACCGGTGTCGCGGTCCTCGGTGACCACGCGGCCGAAGCCGAGGAACTCGCGCTCCAGCCGGTCGTAGCGGCCCTGCTCGTAGCGGAAGGTGGTCAGGCGCGTGTCGGCACCATCACCCGCGAGGCCGTCGAACACCGAGGTGCGGGACAGCACCCAGCGGCTCTCCTGCATGTCGGCGGTGTTGCCCGATCGGGTGTAGTCCAGGTCGATACGGGCGCCCATCGGCCGGCTGACCGAGCGCAGCAGGTTGGTGCGACCGGTCTTGTTGACCGCCACCAGGAGTTCGTTGTCCCGGGTGGACTTGACGTGGTCGGCCAAGCCGTCGCCGTTCACGTCCCGGAGGCTGGTTTCGGCCCGGCTGATGCCGGTGGACGCGTTGACGCCGGGGTTGAAGACGAAGACGCCGACGGGAGTGGGCAGGCCGACGGTGAAGTAGACGCCCGCGCCGAGACTGGCGTTCTTGTCGACGGCGATCTCGGGGAAGCTGCCGCGGAAGGGGGCGGGCGCGGTGAAGCCGGTGCCGGTGTTGACCGCGACCTTGATCGGGTTGGCCCCGTCGGTGAAGACCCGGTCGGTGAGGCCGTCGCCGTTGACGTCCGCCATGCTCGCGTTGGTGAACGAGGTCCCCAGCTCGGCGGACACACCGCCCGCGAAGCCGTAGCGGTCGACGTTGAACCCGAGGTTGACGCCGACGTTGCGGGTGGACGCGTCGTTGATCGGTCCGGCCGACCAGGGTTCGCGGGCGGCGAAGGAGTAGCCGAGGTTCAACTGGACGTCGCCGTTGCCGAACACCTTGTCCGGCAGCCCGTCCCCGTTGATGTCGATCAGGTCGACACGGACGTCGGACTCGCCGCCGCCGAGGCTGCCGCCGATGCCGAGCGACGGTTGGACCGCGCCGGTGGTGGCGGTGTTGGCGCTGGTGCCCGCGTCGGGCGCGGCCATGCCCAGTGCGCTGGCGATGGTGGCGGTCTCGCTGCCCGCGGAGAGCGACACGTTGCCGGAGACGTTGTCCGCCTCGCGGACGTTGCCGCCGAGGGTGCCGCGCGTGGCGCCGAGCGCGCCGGTCATGTCGGAGAACTGGATCTCCTTGGCGCCCACGACGTCGGGATAGCCGTCGCCGTTGAGGTCGAGGTAGTCGACCGAACCCGCGGTGATCCCGCCGACCACGGTGCCGCCGAACGGGCCGGCCGCGAGGGTGGCCGACACCTGGCCGGTGACACCGCGGCGCATCACCGCCCGGTCACCCGCCACATCGGCGTCGGTGACGATGTCGATGGTGTCCGCGCCGAGGCGCGAACTGGTCGCCATCGCGGCGGTGACCCAGGAGGACTCGTCCTGAGCGGCCCAGCCGCCCTTGGCGGGAACGGGGGCGAACACCGCGAGGCGTGGCATGGTGAGCCGGGGATTCGCGGCGAAGGGCGCGACGTCCGCTTCCTTGGGCTCCTTGGGAAGCGCGTCCTTGAAGCTCTGGTCCAGCGTGAGTTCGGCCTGCTTGAGCGGTTGGGTGGCGCGGTCGCGGTTGCCCTGGTAGCCGATCACTCCCCAGCCGCGGTAGGGCTGGGCGAAGGCGCCCTGCCCGACGGAACCGTGCATGGCGCTGGGCGCCGGGGTGAAGGTCGGCCAGCCGGAGGTCACGTCATAGGTGACCGACGCGGACTGCCCGGTGAGCTGGGCGAGCAGTCCGGTCTCCGTCGTGGAGTAGTCGATGTAGAGCTCGTCGCCGGCGGTGACCGGTACGGTCAGGTCCAGGTTCGGACCGCCGAAGAAGGTGTCCTTGGCCTGGAAGATCCGTTTGCCGAGCAGCTGCCCACCACGCTTCTTCACCGTGAACGCGATCTTGGCGTCACCGAGGAGCCCGAAGTTGAGGGACACCTTCGGCCGCACCTTCAACTGGCCGGTCTTCGTCGCCCGGTAGGACTGCTGCGGTGCGGTGAGGGTGTCCGCCGGGAACATGCTCAGGTCGTACGGCGGGTTGATCACCATCGTGGGATCGCCGGCGGCGTCGACGACCGACTCGACCCCCTGGGCAGCCGTGTAGTGCGCCTTCGGCGCCCAGCTCACCGCCGAGGGGTCGATCGGGGAGTCGGTCTTCAGCTTCCACGACATCTTCTCGAACGTGCTGACCGGAATGCTCACGTCGATCGCGGTGGTGCCGGTCGACGCGGCGGGCAGGACCTTGCGGAACACCTCCGCGCCGGGGTGGACGCCGTTGCCCTTCTCGATCACGACGGTCACGTCGTCCGAGGTCGCCTTGGTCTTGACCACGTCACCGGTCAGCCGCAACGTGCCGTTCACCGGCACGGTCACCAAGGACGGCCTGCCACCGAAGCTGAAGTCGGCCGACGCGCGGAACACGGTGTCCGCCAACCCGTTCGCGTCCGTGCCGGCCGGCAGATCGGTGTAGGTGATCGCCGGGTCCCACGCCACGGTGTCGTACTTGCCGTCCAGAACGGACTGCGTACGGAAGTAGAGTGCGTCGCCCTTCTTCACCGGAATCGACGCCACATTGCCCGGGGTGAACTCGGTGTGGTCATCGGGGCCGATCCGCTGCGCCCAGAGTTCGGCGTCCTTGTGCTGGATGGTGACCCGCACGCCGTCGGCCTTGGTGTAGGCAGCCCGCGCCGGGGAGGCATCCTGGGTCAGCTGCACGCGGCCGTCCACGCGGACGTTGCCGTCGAAGGGCGCGACCCAGCGGCGCACCGTGTCGAGCAGCGGCGAGTTGTCCACCTGCTGGTTGAACTGCGCGGTCTGATCACCGACGATCTCGCCGGTCACCGCGCCGCCCCCGATCGGCACCGGGGTGCGGGTGGAGTCCGCGCTGTAGGCGGGTTGCCCCTCGGCGTCCAGGTAGCCGAACAGCACGCCGCCGTTGTTCACCAGGTCGGCTATGCCGTCGCCGTTGACGTCGCTGAAGAACCGGTCCGAGGTGGTCGTGGTGCCCACGAAGTCCAGCTGGGCCGAGGTGGTGAGGACGTACGACTCGACGCCGATGGTGCCGGACAGCGTGCGCTCGGTCGAGATTCCAGGGAGGCCGGTGAGCTTGATCGGCGTGTCGCCGAACTTCGGCTCACCCCCCGGTTTGGCCAGATTGGGCCGGTAGAAAACGTCGTTGTTCTTGCGGAACACCTTGTCCGGCAGGTTGTCGCCGTTCACATCGGTCAGCGTCGACAGGCCGTCGGACTGGCCCGCGCTGAACCCGACCTTCAAGCCGACGGCACCCTCCTTGGTCGTCAGCCCCTGCACGTTGTAGCCCGCGAACAGGTGCGCGCCGAAGCCGGCCGATGTGTTCGCCGAGATCGCGCTGGCCTCGCCCTCGCGGATGTTCACCCCGAGGTCGTCATCGGGCACCGACCAACCCGCGGCGTTGCCGAAGGCGTTGTAGTTGCCCGACTGGTCGCGCACATCGTCGAAGTAGTCGAACGTGTGAGTGTTGAAGAGCTGGTTGTTCTCGCCGAACTGCGACACCGAGGTGAGCAGTGTCTTGGCGAACGCGCCGGTCCGGTAGTTCAGCTCGTAGGCGCGGATCAGCTGGTCGTCCAGCTTGACCTCGACGCGCCTCAGCAGGTCGGCGGTGACCTTCTTGAACCCGTACTTGGCGTCGATCCGCACATCCGCCCGGCGGGGCTCGCCGCGCTCACGGTCACGGACGAACGTCACCGAGTATCTGCCGTCGGTGTCGCCGCGGCCGGTGTAGGTGATCTTCTGCGGGTACAGGTCGCTGCCCGGCACCGTGGAGCCCGCCGTACCGCCGTCGGTCACCTTGGCGTACCGGAAGCGCAGGACGTTGTCGTTGCCGTCGCGGACCTCCCGCGCCGCCCAGGTGGCGACGCGGCCCTTGCCGTCGGCCAGCGTGCTGTCGGCCGTCCCGCCGAAGAGCGTGCGGACACCCTGCTTGTCGGTGACCTCCCACCAGTAGTTCGTGGGGCTGTCCCCGTGGCGCACGATCCGGTCGAACCGGCCGCCCTCCACCCGCGAGTGGAACACCTTCTCCGCGGTGCGCGCCTGCAACGCGCTCCGGTGCGCCACCGGGGTCAACTGCTCACCGTTGAGGTGGTAGGTCTCGGTCTCCAGTCCGGCGTCGTAGCGCGGCACACCCCACCGTGTGTCGACCGTGACCATCGGGGTGGCGAGGTCCCACCCGACGCCGAGCCACCCGTTCGTCCCCGAGGAGTTGTAGGCGATGGCCAGATTCGGCTCCAGGCCGGCGCGGCCCTTCGGCACCTCCAGCGGGTACGACAATCGCGCGTCACCGCTGTTGTTCGCCGAGGGCGCCTCGACCAGGTTCACCCCGGAGCCGGGGTCGGCCGCCTTGACGTCCTTGATCTGGTTCGGGTTGAACGACGTGCCCTCAGGCCCCTCCGGCCCGGTGACCGCCGACCCGGCGTCCGGCACCGTCGCGGCGGCGCCGCGCAGCAGCTCGGGCGAGGTCAGCCCGGACATGGTGAGCACCATGGCCAGGATGATGGTCACGCCCGTCCGGCCGCGGACCACGCGCTGGACAGTCATCAAAGAGCCCCCGTACCGCCGGACGTCCCCGGAGCACGAGTCGTCCGACGACCCCCACCCCCTGTGTTACCGACGGTAGTTCGCGAGCGGGGTCGTTCGTACGGGCTTTCTGGACAAGACCCTCCCGTGCGCGGTCACGATCCGGCAACGGAAGTTCCGACCGGTGCGACCGGCTCGGGCATCGCTCGATCAAGGGTCACGGCGGACCGGGACGGCCCCCTCACGCAGGACGAGCGGTATCGCTGTCGTCAGGTCGTCGAGACGGCCGTCGTGCCGCACATGGTCACACCAGGCCGAGCGACCGCAGCACCCGGTGCTGGCCCGGGGTCGGTTCCGTGGGCCAGAAGATGTAGCAGACCCCGCCCGTACCGCCCCTGACCTTGCCGTTCGCGTCGTAGCGCTTGGTGCGCAGCCAGATGTTCTCCCACTCGCGTCGGCGGTAGACGTGGCGGACGGCCTCGTTGTTCGGGGAGGCGGGGTCGTTGGCGATGACGTCGCCTTCCGGGGTGAAGCCGATGACGGTCATCAGGTGGCCCGAGGTGCCGTATCCGGCGCCGGTCAGTTCGCCCTTCAGGAACGACTGGGACGTGACGGCCGGGATTCCGGCGCCGATCAGGGTCTCCAGTTCGGTCAGCGAGCGCAGCCGGGTGACCACGGCGTTCATGCCGGGGTACGTGGCCGCGTAGGCGGCGTTGAAGGGCCAGTTGCCGCAGCCCTCGTACTGGTGGTCGTAGGTGAAGCGGGCCGCGTGGCAGACCTGGGGGTCCGCGAAGTCCGGGTTCACCCAGGACAGCGCCTCGGCCGAGGGCCTCCGCCCCCAGTACTCGACGATCATCTGGGACGAGGTCGGGCTGCACCAGGCCTCGCCGCCGTTGTCGTACTCCGGGTACTGGCCGACGTGGGTGTTCTGCGAGTAGCGCGGGACGGTCAGTTCGCGGGCGGCGTCCGGCGCGGAGGCCGGGACCGTGAAGCGGTCCGGGATGTCCGAGGCCATCGCGCCGAGCCGCCACACCGTGGGCGTGAGGCCGCTCCCCGGCGTGCGGTACAGGGTGAGGCGCAGCCGGTACGAGGTCAGCCGCAGCCCGCTCGCCGCGTCGTCGATCGCGAAGGTGTCCGTCCACACCGTGCTCCTGCCGTCGGTCTGGTCGTCGACCGAGGTGCGCCGGATGTCGGCGTCACCGGCGGCCCAGCGGCCCATGACGTACCAGGGGGTCGCCGTGCCGTCGCCGTAACCGCCGGACAGTTCGACCTGGAGCCAGGTGCCGGCCGGGGTGTGGGCGTTCCAGGAGGCGATCACCTCGGTCGCGGGCACGGCCGGGGTGTGCGTCGGCGAGGTCCAGCTCGCGTACTCCCAGGTACTGGTGCGGCCGGTGTGCGGGTCCGTGTAGTCGGTACGGCCGGCGGCGGTGGCGATCTCCAGGCCGGGGCGGCGGCCCGCGACCGCCTTCGTCCCGGCCGCGCTGCCGCACCGCCAGTCCGTGTAGGAGGACCAGAACCGGTTGTCGACGAGCCCGGGGGCGGTGGGCACGCGGCCCCGCCCGTCTCCGTCGTCCGCTGCGCCGGTGGGGGCGGGGGGGCAGTCGGCGGCGCACCCGGCGGCCGGGGCCGCGGTGGCGGGCGCCGCGGCGGCCGCCGTTCCCGCGGCGGCGGCGAGCGCGGCGGTGAGGACGGTTCTGCGCGGGGTGGAGCTGGTCATGGACGTGACCCCCAGTCGAGAACGGTGGGCGTGCGGGCGGGCTCTACGGACCTGTGGCGGACCCGTGGGTGCGGGCCCTGGTACGCGGACCCATGACGTACGGGCCCAGGAGTGCGACCCCCGCCCCCGTGCCGCCAGGGCCGCGCGCCCACTATCGCCGGTCCCTCCGGCCCTCCGCCAGCACTTCGCCTCGCGTCGCCGGACCAATATTGGTGTCGACCACTGGCGCCGGTACCTCGTTGACCTGCGGCGGCCCCCCGTTCCCCTACCCTGGGGCCATGAACGACCTCGACCGCGCCGCGCACGCGCTGCTCCGGCTGCCGCCCTCCTGCGGGCCGGTCCGGCTGGTCGCGGTCGACGGCCACGCGGGCTCCGGCAAGTCCACCCTCGCGGCCCGGCTCTCGGCCGCACTGGGCGACGCCCCGGTGCTGCACCTCGACGACCTCGCCACGCACGAGGAGCTGTTCGCGTGGACCGGGCGGCTGCGCGAACAGGTCCTGGAGCCGCTCGCGAGCGGCGCGGACGCCTCCTACCGCCCGTACGACTGGCGGCTCCGGCGCTTCGGGGAGCCGAGGGCGCTGCCGCCGGCCCCCGTGGTGCTCGTCGAGGGCGTCGGCGCGGGCCGGCGGGAGGTACGGCCGTTCCTGTCGTGGCTGCTCTGGATGGAGCGAGGGCCGGAGGAGTCGTGGGCGCGGGGCCGGCACCGGGACGGGCCGGAGCAGGCCGCGTTCTGGGACGGATGGACCGTGGCAGAGACTCGCCATTTCGCCGAGGACCCCTCGCGAGCGTTCGCGGACACCCTGGTGCGCGAGTGTCAGAAGGGTTACGACTGGGTTCCCGGGCCCGCTGTGACAGCGGTCGCGGACCAGGCAATCACACACCGTAACGGCTTCATGTCCGTGAACTGAGGGGCCTCTCATCCGCTTCCGCAAGTGCCTCAACTCCGCTTGACCCAAGGGCCGTACAGGTCTTACGTTCTGATTGTGCGGCTTTTCGGAGTCGCCGCAGACACGAAGCCCCCGGTTGTTCCCCCGTGATCGGGGGCTTCGTTCTGCCCCCGAGGGTCTCCTCCGGGGCCTTTCGCGACCCCTTCGCGCCCCCTTTCCGACCCTTCACGCTTACCCAGGGTCACCGCTTCCGGATCATGCGCTTCTCCTTAAGCACGCACCCCCTGCGCAGGTACGATGCCCCCAGGTGCGGTCAAATCCCGTCCATGCGAAGACGGTTGTGGGGGACCCGATGGACATCGGCACGCAGGGCGCGCAGGCCCCCGCCGAACTCGCCTGGCTGCGCGGAGTCGACGCCTACACGATGGGCGCCTATCCGCAGGCGGAGGACGAGTTCCGGACGGCGGTACGGATCGACCCCGGAATGGCGGACGCCTGGCTCGGGCTGCACGCGCTCAGGGTAGACACCACGACCGCGCTGCTGCGCATGTACCGCAACCGCGACCGCTTCGGCGAGCAGCGCTCCCGGTACCGGCGCACCCTCAACTCCTGGTACTGGCTGGGCTGGTGGGTGCAGCCCGTCCTGGAGAGCCCGCGCGACCTGCTGCTCGCGCACGCCTCCCACTGGCTCGACGGCCGCCACGTACCGGAGCTCGACCGGGCCCTCGCCGGGATCCCCCCGGTCGACACCGACCCCCAGGTGCGCTTCCTGCACGCCTGCCGCGCCTATCTCGTCAAGGACTGGGACCAGCTCGTCCGGCACACCGAGACCCTCGTCGACGATCCGCTGCTCGGCATCGAGGCCGGACTCTTCGGCGGCATGGCCCGGGTCCGCCTGGAGATGTACGGGCAGGCCGAGCCGCTGCTCTCGGCCTCGCTGATGCGGTGCCGCAGCGAACAGCCCCAGCGCAAGGAGCTGCGCTACTGGCTGGCCCGCGCCCACGAGGGCACCGGGCGCAGCGCCGCCGCCCTGCCCCTGTACCGGGCCGTGCACCGGGTCGACCCGACGTTCATGGACACGGCCGCGCGGCTCGCGGCGATCACCGAGTACGACGGGTTCGAAGGGTACGACGGCCTGGACGACCCGACCGGACTCGCGACGGTCGCCCTCGGCACGCTCGGTGGAGGCCTCGGCCAGGACGCGGTGGACACCGTGCCGGGCACCGAGGCCGACACCGGCGGTCCGCTCGGCGACGGCTTGCGGCTCGCTCCCGAACCCGTACCCCCGGCCGCGGCCCCGCCGCCGGAGACCGTACGGCAGAAGGCCCCGCCGCCGTCCCAGCCGGCGCCTCCGCGCTTCCCCGCGGGTCCCACCGATCCGGTGCTGCTCGCGGAGGCGCTCGCCGAGCTGGAGGGCATGGTCGGCCTGGAGCCGGTGAAACGCCAGGTCAAGGCACTGTCGGCGCAGCTGGAGATGGCCCGGCTGCGCGCCGGGCTGGGGCTTCCGGTCCAGCCGCCCAAACGCCACTTCGTCTTCTCCGGGCCTTCGGGCACCGGGAAGACCACCGTCGCCCGCATCCTCGGCCGGGTGTTCTACGCCCTCGGGCTGCTCGGCGGCGACCATCTGGTGGAGGCCCAACGGGCCGACATGGTGGGCGAGTTCCTCGGGCAGACGGCGGTCAAGGCCAACGAGCTGATCGACTCGGCGGTCGGCGGGGTGCTCTTCGTCGACGAGGCGTACGCACTCTCGAACACCGGCTACAGCAAGGGGGACGCCTACGGCGACGAGGCCCTCCAGGTGCTCCTCAAACGGGCCGAGGACAACCGCGACCACCTCGTGGTCATCCTCGCCGGATACCCCGAGGGCATGGACCGACTGCTCAGCACCAACCCCGGGCTGTCCTCCCGGTTCACCACCCGGGTCGACTTCCCCTCGTACCGGCCGCTGGAACTGACGGCCATCGGCGAGGTGCTCGCGGCGGCCAACGGGGACGGCTGGGACGAGGAGGCGCGCGAGGAGCTGGGCTCGATCAGCGGGCACGTCGTCGAGCAGGGGTGGATCGACGAACTGGGCAACGGCCGCTTCCTGCGCACCTTGTACGAGAAGTCCTGCGCCTACCGCGATCTGCGGCTCTCGGACTACCCGGACACTCCGACCCGCGAGGACCTCGCGACCCTCCGGCTCGCCGACCTCATGCAGGCGTACGGCGAGGTGCTGTCGGGCCGCGGTCCGGTCGACCGCGGCCCCCAGCAGGAGCCTCCGGGGTACTAGGTCGTGGCGTCGAACTCCCTCCTGCCCCACGACGCCTGATACGCGCTCACGCCGCACCGGACGCCGCAGGGCCGCCCTTCGGGCGACGACGGGAGTGTGACGACGGCCCTAGGCCACGCCCCGGCCCGCCGTCGGCCGGGCGGCCCCGACCGGCGTCGTCGGCATGCGGTGCGCGGGGTCCCGGACCTCGCCCACCAGCATCTCCAGTACGTCTTCCAGGGCGACCAGGCCGAGCACCCGGCCCGAGCCGTCCGCGACCTGCGCCAGATGGGTCGCGGCCCTGCGCATCACGGTCAGGGCGTCGTCGAGGGGCAGTTCGGCGCGGACCGTCGCCATCGGGCGCCACAGCCGCTGGGGCACCGCCCGCTCCCGCTCCTCCAGATCGAGGACGTCCTTCACGTGCACGAAGCCCGCGAAGGTGGCGCCCTCCTCGGCGCGGACCGGGAAGCGCGAGTACCCGGTGCGTACGGTCAGCTCCTCGATCTCGCGCGGCGTGACCGTCGACGGGACGGTGACCAGGGAGGCGGGGGCGATGAGGACGTCCGTGACCGGGCGGGTGCCCAGTTCGAGGGCGTCCTCAAGGCGCTCCTGCTCGGCCGGGTCCAGCAGTCCGGCCTGGCCCGCGTCCTCGACGAGCCGGCCGAGCTGGGCGCTGGTGAAGACCGCCTCCACCTCGTCCTTCGGCTCGACCTTGAACGCCCGCAGGACCAGCCGGGCGCAGGCGCCGAGCGCGGCCGTCACCGGCCGGCAGAGCCGGGCGAAGCCGACCAGGCCGGGGGCGAGCCAGAGCGCGGTCCGCTCGGGCGCGGCCATCGCGAGGTTCTTCGGGACCATCTCGCCGATGACGAGGTGGAGGAAGACGACCGCGGCTAGGGCGATGACATAGCCGAGCGGATGGATCAGACCGTCCGGGACCCCGACCGCGTGGAAGACGGGTTCGAGGAGATGCGCGACGGTCGGCTCGGCGACCGCGCCGAGCGTCAGCGAGCAGATGGTGATGCCGAACTGCGCGGCCGCCATCATCTGCGGCAGGTTCTCCAGGCCGTGCAGGACCTGCTTGGCACGGGCGCCGCCCAGCGGTTCGATCTGGCTGCGGCGGACGGAGACGAGCGCGAACTCGGCCCCGACGAAGAAGCCGTTCGCCAGCACGAGGAGGACGGCGAAGAGAAGGGGAAGGGTGCTCATCGGGCCGCCTCCGCCGCCACGGGTACGGGAACGACGGCATGGCCGGGGGCCTCGCCCGCGGACCGGAACGCGCCCTGGTCCACCGCGTGGTCCGAGGCCGGGGCCGAAGCCTGATCGGCCGGGTCCGTCCGTACGATCCGGACGCGCTCGGCGCGGTAGCGGTCGACCTGGCGCACCGAGAGCCGCCAGCCGGGCAGCTCGGCCCGGTCGCCGGGGGCGGGGATGCGCCCGAGGAGATCGGCGACGAGCCCGGCCACGGTCTCGTACGGCCCGTCGGGCACGTCGAGGCCTATCCGGCGCAGGGTGTGGACCCGGCAGGAGCCGTCGGCCTCCCAGGCGGGGCGGCCGTCCTCGGCGGGGGCGGCGGCCAGCTCGGGGCGGCCGTCGGCCACGGTGTCGTGCTCGTCGCGGACCTCGCCGACGAGTTCCTCGACGATGTCCTCCAGGGTGACGACTCCGGCCGTGCCGCCGTACTCGTCGACGACCACCGCGATCGGCTGCTCCCTGCGCAGCCGCTCCAGAAGGGTCTGGGCGGGCAGCGTCTCGGGCACCAGGAGCGGAGGGACCGCGATGCGGCCGACGGGGGTGCGCAGCCGGGCGTGCGGGGCGACGGCCAGGGCGTCCTTGAGGTGGACCATGCCGACGATCTCGTCGATGCGGTCGCGGTAGACCGGGAATCGCGAGAGGCCGGTGGCCCGGGTGAGGTTGAGGACGTCGGCCGCGGTGGCGTCCCACTGGAGGGCGCTGACCTTCACACGCGGGGTCATGACCTGCTCGGCGGTGAGGCCGCCGAGGGACAGGGTCCGTACGAAGAGGTCGGCGGTGTCCTGTTCCAGGGCGCCGGCCAGGGCCGAGTGGCGGGCCAGGGAGACCAGCTCACCGGGGGTGCGGACCGAGTCCAGCTCCTCGGTGGGCTCGACGCCCAGGAGCCGGACGAGCCGGTTGGCGACCCGGTTGAGCACGGCGATCACCGGCCGGAAGGCGGCGGAGAAGCGGCGCTGCGGGGTGGCCACGAAGCGGGCGACCTGGAGCGGCCGGGAGACCGCCCAGTTCTTCGGCACGAGTTCGCCGACCACCATCTGGACGGCGGAGGCGAGCAGCATCCCGATCACCACGGCGATCCCGGAGACGGCCCCTTCGGGCAGTCCGGTCACGGTGAGCGGCCCGTGCAGCAGTCCGGCGAGCGCGGGCTCGGCGAGCATGCCGACGACGAGCGAGGTGATGGTGATGCCGAGCTGGGTCCCGGAGAGCTGGAAGGACAGCTCGCGCAGGGCGGTGACGACGGTGCGGGCGCGCCGGTCGCCGGCGGCGGCGGCCCGCTCGGCCTCGGCACGCTCGACGGTCACGAGACCGAACTCGGCGGCCACGAAGAAGCCGTTGGCGAGGATGAGGACGAATGCCGCGAAGAGCAGCAGAAGGGAAATGATCATGCCGCCGCCTCCTGGGAGGGGGCGGCGCAGGTACTACCGGACGATCCGTCCATTGCTGGAGGGAGTCACTCCTCGGGTCGAAGGGTGGTCTCGCGGGCCGCGGCTGCGGCCCTGCACACGCGAGACGGTGGTGCCGCTCGGCACCACCGTCTCCAGAGTAGTCACGCGAACGCCCCGAAGGGCAGGGGGTCGGCCCCGGATGGGGGACGGATCGGGGTTCTCCCGGCCGGGTCCCGCACTCCGAAGCTCCGGGTTCAGTCCTCGGCGCCCGTCCCGCGGCTGTCGGCCAGGGCCCGCAGGGCGCGGGCGTCCCGGATGGCCGACTCCTTGGCGATGCCGGGCTGGATGCCGAGCACCGGCAGGCTGGTGCCGTCGCTCAGGTCGAGGAAGACCCAGGGGTCGCCGGGGCGCAGGTTGACCTTGAGGATCTCCGCCCAGGCGAGGCGTCGCGTCCGGGTGATGTTGACGACCGTGACGCCCTCGTCGTCGGCGACGACCTTGGGGCGGCTCAGGAGGACGAGGACCCCGGAGAGCAGCGCGGCGGTGAAGACGAAGCTGACGCGCTCCCCCGGTCCGAGCCGCTCCAGCATCAGCGCCACGGCCGTGATGACGACGAACATCGCGGTGCCCATGGTCAGCAGGATCGCCCGGGTGCGCCCGGGACGGAAGGTGACCGGAAGGGCGGGGGGCTGTGCGGTGGACATCAGGGTTCCTCGGGGCCTCGGGGCGTGCGGACCGTACCGTCAGAGGCGGCAGGCGTGGATGGCGGTGGTGAGGATGGCGCGGGCGCCGATCTCGTACAGGTCGTCCATGATCCGCTGCGCCTCCTTGGCGGGGACCATCGCGCGGACGGCGACCCAGCCCTCGTTGTGCAGCGGGGAGACGGTCGGCGACTCCAGGCCCGGGGTGAGGGCGACGGCCTGCTCCAGGTGCTCGGCGCGGCAGTCGTAGTCCATCATCACGTACGAGCGGGCCACGAGGACGCCCTGCAGGCGGCGCAGGAACTGCTGGACCTGCGGGTGGTCGTCCGGGGCGCCGTGGCGGCGGACGACGACGGCCTCGGAGGTGAGGATCGGCTCGCCGATGACTTCGAGGCCGGCGTTGCGCAGGCTGGTGCCGGTCTCGACGACGTCCGCGATGACCTGGGCGACGCCCAGCTGGATCGCGGTCTCGACGGCGCCGTCCAGGTGGACGACGGAGGCGTCGATGCCCTGGTCGGCGAGGTGCTTGGCGACGATGCCCTCGTAGGAGGTGGCGATCGTCATGCCGCCGAAGTCCTCGGGGCCGTTCGCGGTGCCGGGCCGGGTGGCGTAGCGGAAGGTGGAGCGGCCGAAGTTCAGCGCGAGGATCTCCTCGGCGCTGGCGCCGGAGTCCAGGAGCAGGTCACGGCCGGTGATGCCGATGTCCAGCTTCCCGGAGGCGACGTAGATCGCGATGTCCTTGGGACGCAGGTAGAAGAACTCGACCTCGTTGTCGGGGTCGATGACCACCAGTTCCTTGGACTCCTTGCGCTGCCGGTAGCCGGCCTCATGGAGCATTGCCGACGCAGGTCCGGAGAGGGAACCCTTGTTGGGGACGGCGATGCGCAGCATGGGGTGAGCTTCCTTTGCCTGGGAGTGGTGGGGAGACCGAAAAGTCGTGCTCAGAGGTGGGCGTAGACGTCGTCGAGCGAGATCCCGCGGGCGACCATCATCACCTGGACGTGGTACAGCAGCTGCGAGATCTCCTCGGCGGCGGCTTCCTTGCCCTCGTACTCGGCGGCCATCCAGACCTCGGCGGCCTCTTCGACGACCTTCTTGCCGATGGCATGGACACCCTTGTCCACCAGTTCCGCGGTACGGGAGGTGGCCGGGTCGCCGGTCTCGGCCTTGAGCTTGAGCTCGGCGAAGAGCTCTTCGAAACTCTTTGAGGGTTTGTTCGCCATGATGGTCCTAAGAGTACGGGGTGAGGGTCGCGCACTCAGCGCCAGGGTTCGCTGACCGTGCGCAGCGTGGTGGCGGTGGCGACGGCGGCGGTGACGGCCTCGTGGCCCTTGTCCTCGGAGGAGCCTTCGAGGCCGGCCCGGTCGAGGGCCTGTTCCTCGTTGTCGACGGTGAGGACGCCGAATCCGACGGGTACGCCGGTGTCGATCGAGACCTGGGTGAGGCCGTGGGTGACGCCCTGGCACACGTACTCGAAGTGCGGGGTTCCGCCGCGGATGACGACGCCGAGGGCCACGATGGCATCGTAGCCGCGCCCGGCGAGGACCTTCGCCACGACCGGGAGCTCGAAGCTGCCGGGGACGCGGAGCAGGGTGGGCTCGTCGATGCCCAGCTCGCTCAGGGCGCGCAGGGCGCCGTCGACGAGGCCGTCCATGATCTTCTCGTGCCACTGCGCCGCGATGACCGCGACCCGGAGGTCGCCGCAGTTCTTCACGCTGAGGACGGGTGCGCCCTTGCCGCTCATGTCTCTCCTAGACGATTCGTGCGTACGGGATTACTGGTTGCCGCAGGTGGAGGCCGGGGAGCCGTCGAGCCAGGGCAGGTCGTGGCCCATCCGGTCCCGCTTGGTGCGCAGATAGCGGAGGTTGTGCTCCCCGGCCGTGACCGGCATGGGCTCGCGGCCCTCGACCGTCAGGCCGTGCCGGGTCAGGGCGTCGATCTTGTCGGGGTTGTTGGTCATCAGGCGCAGACTGCGGACGCCGAGGTCGGCCAGGATCTGCGCGCCTGCCGCGTAGTCGCGGGCGTCGGCGGGGAGGCCGAGTTCCAGGTTGGCGTCGAGGGTGTCGCGGCCCTGCTCCTGGAGCTCGTACGCGCGGAGCTTGGAGAGCAGGCCGATGCCGCGGCCCTCGTGGCCCCGGAGGTAGACGACGACGCCGCGGCCGGCCTCGGTGATCCGGTCCATGGAGGCCTGGAGCTGGGGGCCGCAGTCACAGCGCAGCGAGTGGAAGATGTCGCCGGTGAGGCACTCGGAGTGGACCCGGACGAGGACGTCGTCGCCGTCGCCGACCTCGCCGTGGACGAGGGCGACGTGCTCGACGCCGTCGACGGTGGAGCGGTAGCCGTACGCGGTGAAGTCGCCGTGCGCGGTGGGGAGCTGGACCTCGGCCTCGCGGCGGACGGTCGGCTCGGCGGAGCGCCGGTAGGCGATCAGGTCCTCGATGGAGATGATCGTGAGGCCGTGCTTGCGGGCGAAGGGGACCAGTTCGGGCAGGCGCAGCATGACGCCGTCCTCGCCGGCGATCTCGACGATGGCTCCCGCCGGGCGGAGGCCGGCGAGACGGGCGAGGTCGACGGCGGCCTCGGTGTGGCCGTTGCGGACGAGGACGCCGCCGGGCTTGGCGCGGAGCGGGAAGATGTGGCCGGGGCGGACGAAGTCGGCGGGCTCGTGGTGACCGCTCGCCAGCATCCGCAGGGTGGTGGCGCGGTCCGCGGCGGAGATGCCGGTGGTGACGCCGTGGGCGGGGGCCGCGTCGACGGAGACGGTGAAGGCCGTGCGCATCGACTCGGTGTTGTGCTCGACCATCTGCGGGAGCTGGAGGCGCTCCAGCTCCTCGCCCTCCATGGGGGCGCAGATCAGGCCGCGGCACTCGCTCATCATGAAGGCGACGACCTCGGGGGTGGCCTTCTCGGCGGCGATGACGAGGTCGCCCTCGTTCTCGCGGTCCTCGTCGTCGACGACGACGACGGGGCGGCCGGCGGCGATGTCCCTGACGGCCTGTTCGACGGGGTCGAGGGCGAGGTCGGTGGCGTCCCAGATCGGCAGCGCACTCATGCGTGGGCTCCTTCCAGAGCGGCGGGGGCGGTGCGCGTCCGGAGCCACCAGTCGCGCATGCCCCAGATGACCAGGGCGAAGTAGATGACGTAGACGAGGCCGGAGAAGGCGAGGCCGCTGTTGAAGGCGAGCGGGACCCCGACGAGGTCGACGAGGAGCCAGGCGAACCAGAACTCGACCAGGCCGCGGGCCTGGGCGATCATCGCGACGAGGGTGCCGACGAAGATGTACGCGTCGGCCCAGGGGCTCCAGGAGAGTGACGGGTAGAGCGTGAAGAGGCCGCCGACGGCGAGGGTGCCGAGGGCCGCGCCCCCGAGGAGCAGGCCGCGCTCCTTCCAGGTGGCGAAGCGGACGGCGATGGAGCCGTCCTGGGCCCGCTGCCGGCCCCGGTTCCACTGCCACCAGCCCCAGGCGGCGACGCCGATGACGAGGAGTTGCTTGCCGACGCCGCCGGAGAGGTGGGCGGAGGCGTAGGCGCCGACGAGGATGACGCCGGAGAGCAGCTGGGCGGGCCAGGTGAGGATGGAGCGGCGCCAGCCGAGCGCGAGGGCTATGAGGCCGATCGTGTTGCCGATCATGTCCGACCACATGATGTGCTGGCCGAAGACGGTGAACGCCTCGGAGTTGAGCCAGTTCACTTCTCGTTCTCCTTGGCGTCGGTGCCGGCGGTGGGGCCCGCGTCGGTGCCGAGCAGTCGCTCGACGTACTTGGCGATGACGTCCACTTCGAGGTTGACCGGGTCGCCGGACTGCTTGATGCCGAGTGTGGTCAGATCGAGCGTGGTGGGGATGAGGCTGATGGTGAACCAGTCGTCGGCGACCTCGACGACGGTGAGGCTGACGCCGTCGACCGTGATCGAGCCCTTCTCGACGACGTACCGGGAGAGGTGGGCGGGCAGGCCGACCCTGACCAGCTCCCAGTGCTCGGACGGGGTCCGCTCCAGGATGGTGCCGGTGCCGTCGACGTGGCCCTGGACGATGTGTCCGCCGAGCCGTCCGCCGAGGGCCATGGGCCGCTCCAGGTTGACGCGGGAGCCGACTCCGAGGGCGCCGAGGCTGGACCGCTTGAGGGTCTCGGCCATGACGTCGGCGGTGAACTCGCCGTGGCCGAACTCGACGACCGTGAGACAGACACCGTTGACGGCGATGGAGTCGCCGTGCTGGGCGCCTTCCGTGACCAGGGGGCCGCGCAGTCGGAAGCGGGAGGCGTCCTCCAGCTGCTCGACGGCGACGACCTCGCCCAGTTCTTCGACGATTCCGGTGAACACGGTCAGGCTCCCTTGAGGGTGGCGGTGATGCGGAGGTCGGTTCCGATGCGGGTGGTCTCGGTGATGTCGAGCCGCAACGCGTCGGTGATGGTGCTGATTCCCGCGTCGGCGAGGGCCGCGGGGCCCGCGCCGAGGAGGACGGGGGCGAGGTAGCCGACGACCTGGTCGACGGCGTCCGCGGCGACGAAGGCGCCCGCGAGGGTGGGGCCGCCTTCGAGGAGTACGGAGCGGACACCGCGCGCGTGGAGGGCGTCCAGGAGGGCGGGTACGGAGAGGCCGCGCTCGGCCCTGGGGAGGCGTACGACGTCCGTGAGGGTGGTCTCGGCGTCCTCGGCGACGGCGATCAGGGTGGGCGCGGCGTCGTCGAGAACCCGGGCGCCGGGCTTCACGGCGGTCGCTTCGGTGTCGACGACGACGCGCAGGGGCTGCACGGCGCCTTCGATCCCGCGTACGGCCAGGTGGGGGTCGTCGGTGCGGGCGGTGCCGGAGCCGACGACGACGGCGTCGGCCTCGGCGCGCAGCCGGTGGACGTCGGCGCGGGACTCGGCGGAGGTGATCCAGCGGGAGGTGCCGTCGGCGGCGGCGATCCGGCCGTCGAGGGTGGCGGCGTACTTCCAGCGGACGAAGGGGCGGCCGTGGCGTACGGAGGTGAGCCAGGCGATGTTGACCGCCTCGGCCTCGTCCGCCAGGAGGCCCTGCACGGCGGTGACGCCGGCCGCGCGCAGGGTGTCTGCGCCGCCGGTGGCCTGCGGGTTCGGGTCGCCGACCGCGTAGACGACCTGGCTGACCCCGGCCTCGATCAGGGCCTGGGCGCAGGGGCCGGTGCGGCCGGTGTGGTTGCAGGGTTCGAGGGTGACGTAGGCGGTGCCGCCGCGGGCGAGGACGCCTGCCTCGCGCAGGGCGTGCACCTCGGCGTGCGGGCCGCCGGCGCGCCGGTGGAAGCCTTCACCGACCGGGTGGCCCGAGGCGTCGGTGATGACGCATCCGACGACGGGGTTGGGGCTGGTGGCGCCGAGACCGCGTGCGGCGAGTTCGACGGCGCGTCGCATGGCGGTGATGTCGGCCTGCTGGGCCACCGGGTCCTCCTGCCTCTTCGGGCACGGACTCCGGGGCCTGTCGATGACGACAGAGAGCGGGAAGACGCCTCGCGCAGGGTGCGCCGAGGCCGCGTCCTCCGGGTACGCCGATCGAGGGGTCGATACGGCGGACCAGCGGACGTACGGCCGGCACACCCCTGACAGGGGTCGCCCGCCGCGCACTGCCTCCCATCCGGACTTTCACCGTCGGTCCAGGAATCTCACCTGGTCAACCGGCCGCTGGCTTGCGGACGGGTCGCGGACTATACCGCCGGTTCGGAATTACACCGACCCCGGAGTGCGCTGCTGCTGATACAGGGCCAGTGTGCCACGGCCCGCACGGGGCGACGTGACCGAGTTCCTGTGGTCTGGCTCACAGACTTCCACAGAATCCCTCTTTGGTCCAGACCTATTGACGCACTGGTCTAGTCCTCTTAATCTCCGTGTCACCTCCGAGGAACGGTCCGGCGGGGTGCGCACTCCACGGGCCCAACACGACCCACCCCCTTGTTCGTTGTGTATTACGACCTCCCCAGGAGGACCCGATCGTGTTGTCCCCCACCACGAAAAGAGCCTCGCTGCTCGCCTCCGGCGCGGCCGTCGCCGGACTGCTCCTCAGCTCGCTCGCAGGCGGCGTCTCGTACGCCGCCGACAACGAGTCCTGTCGCCCCGACGGGCTCTACAAGACCCCGGGCGTCGACGTCCCCTACTGCTCGGTCTACGACACCGAGGGCCGCGAGAAGATGGGCGCGGACCACCAGCGCCGGGTCATCGGCTACTTCACCGGCTGGCGCGACGGCAAGAACGGCCAGCCCGCGTACCTGGCCAAGGACATCCCGTGGGAGAAGATCACCCACATCAACTACGCCTTCGGCCACATCGGCTCCGACAACAAGCTCTCCGTCGGCACGGACGGCCCGAACAACGCCGCCACCGGGATGACCTGGCCCGGTGTCGCGGGTGCCGAGATGGACCCCTCGTACGCCTACAAGGGCCACTTCAACCTGCTCAACAAGTTCAAGAAGCAGCACCCGAACGTGAAGACGCTGATCTCGGTCGGCGGCTGGGCCGAGACCGGCGGCTACTTCGCGGACAACGGTGACCGGGTCAACTCCGGCGGCTTCTACTCGATGGCCACCAACGCCGACGGTTCGGTCAACCAGGCCGGGATCGACACCTTCGCCGCGTCGTCCGTCGACTTCATCCGCACGTACGGCTTCAACGGCGTCGACATCGACTACGAGTACCCGACGACCATGAAGGACGCCGGGAACCCGCTCGACTGGCAGCTCGCCAACGCGCGCCGGGCCGGACTCGTCCAGGGCTACGCCGCCCTCATGAAGTCCCTGCGCGAGAAGCTGGACGTGGCCGGCGCCGCCGACGGCAAGCACTACCTGCTGACCGTCGCCGCCCCCTCCTCCGGCTACCTGCTGCGGGGCATGGAGACCTTCCAGACGCAGAAGTATCTGGACTACGTCAACATCATGTCCTACGACCTGCACGGCGCCTGGAACGAGTACGTCGGTCCCAACGCCTCCCTCTTCGACGACGGCAAGGACGGCGAACTCGCCGCGGCCAACGTCTACGGATCGGCGCAGTACGGCAACATCGGCTACCTCAACACCGACTGGGCCTACCACTACTTCCGCGGCTCGATGCCGGCCGGCCGCATCAACATCGGCCTGCCGTACTACACCCGCGGTCACAAGAACGTGCAGGGCGGCACCGACGGCCTGTGGGGCAAGGCCTCCGCGACCACCTGCCCGGCCGGCGCGGGTCTGACCAAGTGCGGTGACGGCGCCACCGGCATCGACAACCTCTGGCACGACAAGGACACCAACGGTGTCGAGTCGCCCGCGGGGTCCAACCCGATGTGGCACGCCAAGAACCTCGAGAAGGGGATCGTCGGCGACTACGTCACGCAGTACGGCTTCCCGGCGAACACCACCCTGACCGGCACCTACGCCCGCAAGTACGACTCGACGCTGGTCGCGCCGTGGCTGTGGAACGCGCAGAAGAAGGTCTTCCTCTCCACCGAGGACGAGCAGTCGGTGGCCGCCAAGGCCGACTACGTCGTGAACAAGGGCATCGGCGGCACCATGGTCTGGGAGATGGCCGGTGACTACGCCTGGAACGCCACCAAGGGCCAGTACGAGATGGGCTCGACGCTCACCTCGCTGATGTACGACAAGTTCAAGGCGGCCACCCCGTACGGCGCGAAGAAGTCCAACGCGACGCTGCCGACGCAGGCCGTGAAGATCGACGCCCAGTTCACCGAGTTCAAGCTGGGCGACTCGAACTACCCGATCACCCCGAAGATCAAGATCACCAACAACACGGCGACGGCACTGCCGGGCGGCACGGAGTTCCAGTTCGACTACGGGACCTCGGCCCCGGCGAACGCCTCCGACCAGTCGGGCTTCGGCACCAAGGTGATCAGCAGCGACCACACGGGCAGCAACGTGGGCGGCCTGAAGGGCGACTTCCACCGCGTCTCCCTGAAGCTCCCGGCCTGGCAGTCGCTGGCCCCGGGCGCGACGGTCGACCTGGCGTTCAACTACTACCTGCCGGTGTCCACCCCCTCCAACTGGACGGTGAACTTCAACGGCACGACGTACGCCCTCGCCGGTGACCTGGCGCGCGGCACGACGGTGGTGGAGCCGGGCTCCACGACGCCGCCGACGACGCCGCCGACCACCCCGCCCACGACCCCGCCGACGACTCCCCCGACCACGCCTCCGACGACGCCGCCCACGGGCTGCACCGCCCCTGCGTACGTGGCGGGCTCGGTCTACAACGCGGGCAACGAGGTCTCCCACAAGGGCCACAAGTGGAAGGCCCAGTGGTGGACGCAGAACGAGGAGCCGGGCACGACCGGCGACTGGGGCGTCTGGAAGGACCTCGGCACCTGCTGAGCGACCACCGGGGCACGCTGACGCACCGCTGAGGCACCCCCGATGAAGATCCCCGGCGGCGGACACTCACGGCCCTTGCCGCCGCCGGGCCCCCGCCGCGCCGCGCTTCCCTGTCCGGGGCGCGGCGCGGTCGCGTTCCCGCGCCCGTGGCGGCAGGCTGGAGGCATGGGGACGATCCTGGTGACCGGTGGCACCGGCACCCTCGGCCGGCCCGTCTGTGAGCTGCTGCGCGCGGACGGCCACGAGGTACGGGTCCTCAGCAGACACTCACCGCCGTACGCGGTCGACCTGCGCCGGGGCGGACCGCTCCTGGACCGGGCCGTCGACGGGGCGGACGCGGTCGTCCACTGCAGCAACATCCCGCGCGGGGACAAGGAGGCCGCCCGACTCCTGATCGAGGCCGCCCGGCGGGCCGACGTGCCGCACCTGCTGTACATCTCGATCGTCGGCGTCGACCGGGTGCCGCTCGGCTACTACCGGACCAAGTACGCCGTGGAGCGCATGATCCAGGGTTCGGGCATCGGCTGGACGCTGCTGCGGGCCACCCAGTTCCACGACCTGGTCCTGCGGCTGCTCCAGGGCCTCGCCAAGCCGCCCGTCATGCTGCTTCCCCGGGACGTCCGGGACCAGCCGCTGGAGGTGACGGAGGCGGCGGCGCGCCTCGCCGAGCTGGCCGCGCGGCCTCCGGCGGGCCGGGTGGAGGACATGGGCGGCCCGGAGATCCGCACCTTCGCCGAGCTGGCCCGCTCCTACCTGCGGGCGAGCGGACGCCGGCGCCGCCTCCTGGAGGTGCCGTTGCCGGGTGGCACCTACCGGGGGCTGCGGCGCGGCGGGCACCTGGCGCCGGACCGCGCGGTGGGCCGGGTGACCTTCGACGAGTTCCTGGCACGCCGGTTCGGCGGACCGGAGGAGACGGCGGGCGACTAGCGGCTGGGCCGGGCCGGAGGGGCCGGCGGGCGAACAGCGGCTCGCCTGGCGGAGGAGACAGCGGCGAAATCTCGTTCCGGCCGTCGCTCGCCCGACACGGGATGTTCTGGTCCCAGCCGCAGGACCAGACGCCGCACCATCCCCAGGAGCCGCCGACCGGCCCCCATCTGATGGACCCGTCGATCGTGCGGCCCTGTCCCCGTGCCGTCGCGGGCACCCCGGAGCAGCGGCAGTACGACAGCGCGACGGGGACGTTCACCCTCCGGTACAGCGCCCGCCGCGCCGATTCCGGTCAGCCGTTCGCCCCGGGCGCCGTGACCGAGGTGTTCCTGCCGCAGAGCAACTACCCCGGCGGCTACCGGGTCGAGACCCAGGGCGCCGAGGTCGTGTCGTCACCCGGTGCCCGGGTGCTTCAGCTCACCACCACCCCCGGGCAGGACACCGTGCGGGCGACCGTGCCGCGGGGGTGACCGGCGCCTGGACACCGGAGAACGCCGAGGCCACACCCGGCCTCGCGGTCCGGCCCCGGAGTCCCCGGCCTACGGGAACAGCGCTTCCTGTGCCGCGTCCCTGGCGCGCAGCAGTGCGCCGCGCTGGACCGCCGCGTCGCCCAGCTCGGTCGCCCGGACCTGGGTGCGGAGCGGCGACAGGGTCGCGAGGGCCGACTCGACGCGGGCGGCGAGTTCGGCGCCGCCCTGGTGGCCGGTCTCACCGCCGAGGACCACGCAGCCGGGGTCCAGGACGGAGACGACCGCGGCCGTGCCGACGGCGAGGCGGTGGGCGAGGGCGTCGAGGAAGGGGCCGTGGCCCGAGGCGAGCGCCCCGGCAGGGTCGAGGCCGTGCGCGGCGGCGAGGGTGTGGACGGCGCCCGCGCAGGCCAGCTCGTGGAAGCCGCCGTCGCAGCCGGTGGCCGAGGGCAGCCCCGAGGTGCCGGGGACCGGCAGGAAGCCGATCTCGCCGGCGCCGCCCGAGGCGCCGCGGCGGAGCCGCCCGTCGAGGACGACGGCGGCGCCGACGCCCTGGCCGAGCCAGAGCAGGACGAAGTCCTCGCGGTCGCGGGCCGCGCCCTCGCGCAGTTCGGCGACGGCGGCGAGGTTGGTCTCGTTCTCGACGAGGACGTGGGCGGGCAGCCGTTCCTGGAGGACGCCGACGAGGCGCCGGTGCCAGGCGGGCAGCCCCGAGGAGTCGCGCAGTTCGCCGGTGGCCGGGTCGATGAGGCCGGGCGCGCCGACGGCGACGCTGTGCAGCCGGTCGGCGCAGGCCTCCTTGACGGTCCGCTCCAGCAGGGTGACCGCCTTCTCGACGGCGGCGCCGGTGCCGCTGCCGTCCCCGACGGGGACGGAGGCCTCGGCGAGGGTGGTGCCCAGCAGGTCGGCGACGGTGACGGAGACCGAGCGGGTACGGACGTCGAGGGCGGCGAGGTGCGCGCGGTCGGCGACGAGCCCGTACAGCTTGGCGTTGGGGCCGCGCCGCTCGGCTCCGGACTCCCCGACGACATGGATGAGCCCGGAGCCCTGGAGCCGTTCGACGAGATCGGCGACGGTGGGGCGGGAGAGTCCGGTGAGGGTCTTGAGCTGAGTGGCCGTCAACGGGCCCTCGTCCTGGAGCAGTCGCAGGGCGAACCGGTCGTTGATGGCTCGTGCGGTGCTCGGGGATGCGGCCATGCGGCGATCCTCTCAGACGCGTCCCGGCGGGGGCCCATCCTGTGGGCTATTTATCAGGCAGGGTTCCTGATAGTTTACGCGCCACACCACGACCCGGGGAGGACCCATGGCGGCGGAGACCGTCACCAGCACCGAACGCCTGCGGCGGGCGCGCTTCGCCGTCGCCGCCGTCTTCTGCGTCCACGGCGCGGTCACCGGCAGCTTCGCCACCCGCATCCCCTGGATCCAGGAGCACGCGGGCGTCAGCGCCGGACAGCTCGGGCTCGCGCTCGCCTTCCCCGCGCTCGGCGCCTCCCTGGCCATGCCGCTCGCCGGGGCCGTCTCCCACCGCTTCGGCGCCCGCACGGCGCTGCGCGGACTGCTCGCCCTGTGGACGCTCGCGCTGACCCTGCCCTCGCTCGCCCCGAACATCTGGGGCCTGTGCGGCGCGCTCTTCGTGTACGGCGCCACCGCGGGCATGTCCGACGTCGCCATGAACGCGCTCGGGGTCGAGACCGAGAACCGGCTCGGCAGGTCCATCATGTCCAGCCTGCACGGCATGTGGAGCGCGGGCGCCCTCATCGGCTCCGCCGCCGGCACGGTCGCCGCCCACCTCGGCGGCGACGCCCGTGTCCACCACCTGATCGCCGCCCTGGTCCTCACCGCGCTCGGACTGCTCTTCTGCCAGGGCGTGCTCGACATCCACAGCACCCCGGACGAGGAGCCGCCGCCGCGCTTCTCGCTGCCGCCGAAGTCCGCGCTGATCATCGGCGCGGTCGGCTTCTGCGCGGTGTTCGCCGAGGGCGCCAGCCTCGACTGGTCGGCCGTCTACCTCCGGGACGAGCTGGGCGGCTCCGCCGGTGCCGCGGCGGCCTCCACGACCGCCTTCGCGCTGACGATGACCGTGGCGCGGCTGGCCGGCGACCGGGTGGTGGACCGCTTCGGCGCGGCCCGTACCGTACGGGTCGGGGGCGTCGTCGCCACCCTCGGCGGGGTCATGGTCGTCCTCGCCCCGCACGCCGCCGTCGCCATGGCCGGATTCGGTCTGATCGGGCTCGGGGTCGCGGTCGTCGTCCCGCTCGCCTTCGCCGCGGCCGGGCGCAGCGGCCCGAACCCCAGCCAGGCCATCGCGGGCGTCGCCACCATCACGTACACCTCGGGGCTCATCGCGCCCTCGGCGATCGGCGGCATCGCCGACGCGACCTCCCTGGTGCTCTCGTTCGGCCTGGTCACGTTGCTCACCCTGGGGCTGGTGCTCGGCGCGGGGGTGCTCAGGTCCGGCGGGCGGGAGACGGCGGCGAAGACGCCCGCGCCCGAGAAGGCCTCGGGTCCGGTCGCGTAGAGCGAGAGGGGAGGCGGTCGCGTCTCCGCACCCTCCGGCGGCGCATACCATATGGCTGATCTTTTGCGGTCATGACACGGCCGCCGGAACCGTAGAACGGGAGCGACCTCATGAACCTCGGCGTGCGCTGGACCTTGCACGGCGACGGGAAGACACCCGCTCCCGGAGCCGTCGTCCGCCCGGACGAACGGCTCACCTGGCCCCGTACGGTCGGCCTCGGCGCCCAGCACGTGGTCGCGATGTTCGGGGCGTCCTTCGTCGCCCCGGTCCTCATGGGCCTGGACCCGAACCTGGCGATCATGATGTCGGGCGTCGCGACCGTGATCTTCCTCCTCGCGACCCGCGGCACCGTCCCCTCCTATCTGGGCTGCTCGCTCTCCTTCGTCGGCGTCGCCGCCGCGATCCGCGCCTCCGGCGGCACCAGTGCCACCGTGACCGGCGCGGTCCTCGTGGTCGGCGCGGTGCTCTTCCTCGCCGGTCTCGCGGTACGGAAGTTCGGCGCGCGGATCATCCACGCGGCGATGCCGCCGGTGGTGACCGGCGCCGTGGTCATGCTGATCGGCTTCAACCTGGCCCCGGTCACGGCGTCGACGTACTGGCCGCAGGACCAGTGGACGGCCCTCCTCGTGATGCTGTTCACGGGTCTCGCCGTCGTCTGTCTGCGCGGCTTCTGGTCGCGGATCGCGATCTTCCTCGGCCTGGTCTTCGGTTACGGCATCTCCTGGGTGTTCGACCTCGTCTTCGGCAAGATCCACTCGGTCTCCCCGGGCGGCCAGGTCACCGACCACTGGCGGCTCGACCTCTCCGGTGTGTCCAAGGCCGACTGGATCGGTCTGCCCTCGTTCCACGGCCCCAGCTTCGAGTGGTCCGCGATCCTGGTCGCGCTGCCCGTCGTCATCGCCCTGATCGCCGAGAACGCCGGGCACGTGAAGGCCGTCGGCGAGATGACCGGTGACAACCTGGACGACCAGCTCGGCACCGCGATCGCCGCCGACGGCGCCGCCTCGATGCTGTCGACGGCCGTCGGCGGCCCGCCGAACACCACGTACTCCGAGAACATCGGCGTCATGGCCGCCACCCGGGTCTACTCGACGGCCGCCTACTGGGCCGCCGCCGGCTTCGCCCTGCTCTTCGGCCTCTGCCCGAAGTTCGGCGCGGTCGTCGCCGCCATCCCCGGCGGTGTCCTCGGCGGCATCACCGTGATCCTCTACGGCATGATCGGCCTTCTCGGCGCCCAGATCTGGATCAACGCCAAGGTCGACCTGCGCAACCCGCTCAACCTGGTCCCGGCCGCCGCGGGCATCATCATCGGCGTCGGTGGGGTGAAGCTGACCTTCACCGACAGCTTCGAACTGGGCGGCATCGCCCTCGGCACGATCGTCGTCATCACCGGCTACCACGTGCTGCGCGCCTTCGCCCCGGCCCACCTCAAGCAGCAGGAGCCGTTGCTCGACTCCGGCACCAGCTCGTACGAGAGCACGTCCGACGAGGCCCCGACGTCGAAGAACTGAGTGATTCGCCCGTTCTGGGGAAGCCTGGCCCGGAACGTTCCCCCGGTGGCCCGGCTGCTGGGAGCCTGCCCCCATGGCGCAGACCCAGCAGATCGGACAGCGGCTCGCGAGGAACGAGCGGATCGGGCAGCAGCTCGGGCCGTTCCTGGCGGTCGACCCCGTCGTGGACCGATTGCGGGCGCTGCGCTCCGCCTGGCATCCGGCCGACGGGGTCGCCGTCTTCAACCGGGTCTATCTGACCGTGACCGAGGAGATCGGCCACGCCATCGAGGCGGGCGGCTTCGCCGACCGGCGGGCCGCCACCACCCTGGACGTACGGTTCGCCCAGCGCTATCTCTCCGCGGTCGACGCCGTCGCGAGCGGCGGCCCCGCCCCCGCCTGCTGGCGGCCCCTCTTCCACTACCGGCGCCACCCCGGCGTACGGCCGCTGCAGTTCGCGCTCGCCGGGATCAACGCCCACATCGGCCACGACCTGGCGCTCGCGGTCGTCGACGCCTGCCGCGACCTGGAGTGCGCGCCCGCCGACCTGGAGGACGAGTTCGACCGGGTCGGCGACATCCTGGACCTCCTGGAGGAGCGCATCCGGGAGGAACTGATGCCGGGTCCGGACCTCCTGGAGATCGCGGACCCGCTCACCCATCTGCTCGGCTGCTGGAGCCTGGACCGGGCCAGGGACGGGGCCTGGCTCGCGGCGCGCTCGCTGTGGCAGCTGCGCGGGCTTCCCGAACTGGCCGAGGAGTTCACGGAACGCCTCGACCGGTCGGTCGGCCTGGTGGGGCGGATGCTGCTCACACCTCTGACCTGGCCCTGATACCGCTCGGCCCCGGCCCGGATGCCACCGGCTCCCGGCAGCGGCCGGGAGCCGGTGGCCGGGATCAGTCCTCCGGCAGCTCGACCGGGGCGATCTCGTCGTACAGGTCGCCCGGGCCCGGGTTGGTGGCGTCGGTGCCGCCGCCGAAGTGGTGCATCACGCCCCAGACCGCGTTGAGCGCCGTCTGCACCGCGCCCTCGGCCCAGCCGGCCGTCCAGGAGATGTCGTCGCCCGCGAGGAAGATGCCCCGCTTGTCCTCGGGCAGCCGGTCCTGCATGAAGTGGGTGAACAGACGCCGCTGGTAGCGGTAGTGACCGGGCAGGTTCGCCTTGAAGGCGCCCATGAAGTAGGGCTCGTTCTCCCAGGAGACCGTGACCGGGTTGCCGATGATGTGCTTCCGGATGTCGACCTTCGGGTAGATCTCGCCGAGCGACTTCAGCATGACCTCCATCCGCTCGTTCGCTGACAGCGGCAGCCACTTCAGGCTGTCGTCGCACCAGGTGTACGAGAGGCAGATGGTGGCCGGCTTGTCCGGGCCGTCGTCCAGGAGGTAGGTGCCGCGGGTCATCCGGTCGGTCAGCGTCATCGACATGACGTCCCGGCCGGTGTCCTCGTCCTTGTCCAGCCAGAACGGCCGGTCCACGGGCACGAACAGCTTCGACGACTCCATGTAGTGGGTCCGCTCGATCGCCGTCCAGTGGTCGATCGGGAAGAGCGAGTCGTCACAGGCGATCTTGGAGAGCAGCATCCAGGACTGCGCGGTGAAGATCGCCGCCGGGAAGGTACGGATGTCGCCGGAGGCGTCCGTGACGGTGATCCGGTTGCCGGCGGTCCGGTTGAGCCGGGTCACGGCAGGCCTCGGGGCGCCCTCGTGGAGGGAGCTGAGGGAGGTGCCCTGCGCCCAGTGGATGATCTTCTGCGGCTCGCGCTCCCAGAGGCGCACCGGCAGCTGCTGCGAGCCGCCGACGATGCCGCGGTGGTGGTCGTCCGCCTCGGTGTAGACGACGCGGAGGATCTCCAGGATGGAGTTGGGGAAGTCGGTGTCCCAGCCGCCGGTGCCGAAGCCGACCTGGCCGAAGATCTCACGGTGCCGGAAGGACTTGAAGGACTCGGACTCGCAGAGGAAGCCGTAGAAGGTCTGGTTGTCGAGCTTCTCGACGAGCTTCGCCCAGATCTCGCGGATGCGCGGGACGTCGCGCTCGCGCATGGCCTGGTTCATGTCGGAGAAGTCGGCGCCCTCGTCCAGACAGGCGTTCCACGCGTTCATCACATCGCGGTAGACCTGCGGGAGGTCGTCGACGGTGGTGGCGTAGTGCGACTCGCCCTTGAGGTCGACGACGGTCGACGGGGTCGACTCGGCCAGCGGGTTCGGGAACGGCGTGGTCTCCAGGCCGACCAGGTCGATGTAGTGCTGGAGGGCGGTCGACGAGGGCGGGAAGCGCATGGCGCCCATCTCGGCGGTGAGTCCCTCGGTGGCGGTGCCCTCGAAGCCGACGGTGCGCAGCCGGCCGCCGATCTGGTCGGCCTCGTAGACGACGGGCTTGAGGCCCATCTTCATCAGCTCGTACGCGGCGATGATGCCGGAGAGCCCGCCGCCGATGACGGCGACCTCGGTGCCGTGCTCGGTGGCCGGTATCTGGCCGAGTCCGGCCGGGTGGGCCAGGAAGTCGTCGTAGGCGTACGGGAAGTCCGGACCGAACATGGTGATCGGCGGCTGGCCGTCGCTGTGGGGGACGGCGGTCGTGGGCACCGTGGACGTCATGGGGTACGGACTCCTTGCACGCAAAAAAGAAAGAGGCAGGTCGGGAAGCTCGGGGACGGCTCAGACGAGGGGGCCGTAGAGGCCGGGCCGCCGGTCGCGGAGGTAGGGGTTCTCCGCGCGGGAGGCCGCGAGGAAGGCCGTGTCGACATCGCCGACGACGAGGTCGTCGCCGCGTCCGGCGCGGGCGCGGGCGGTGCCGTCGGGCCCGGCCAGGGTGGAGAGGCCGACGAACTCGAAGTCGCCCTCGGGGCCGGTGCGGTTGGCGTACGCGATGTAGAGCTGGTTCTCGAAGGCGCGGACCGGCACCACGGACAGCGGCACGATCTCGGCGGGGTGCATGAGCGCGGTCGGTACGAGGAGGAGTTCCGTGCCGGCCAGCGCGTGTGCCCGCACGTTCTCGGGGAACTCGACGTCGTAGCAGATCATCATGCCGACGGTGATCCCCTCGATCTCCGTCTGGACGACCGCCCGGTCACCGGGGGTGAACCACTTCGACTCGAAGCCCCCGAAGAGGTGGGTCTTGCGGTAGTTCGCCAGCGGGACGCCGTCGGCGCCGATGAGCTGGGCGGAGTTGTGGAGGACTCCGTGGCGCTCGGTGTTCCGCTCCGGGTAGCCGTAGCCGACGGCCAGCCCGTGGCGCACGGCGACGGCCGCGACGGCGCGGGCGGAGGGGCCGTCGGCGGGCTCGGCCAGTCGGGCCATGTCGTCACCGATGGCGTACCCGGTGAGGAAGAGCTCGGGGGCGAGCAGCAGGCCCGCTCCGGCGGCGGCGGCGCGGGCGGCGGCCTCGTCGAGGATCTTGAGGTTGGCGGCCACGTCACCGAGCTCACCGGAGCTCTGGAGCAGGGCGGTGCGCAGCGCGGGCATGGGCGGTCCTCGGAGGTCGGAGCGGAGGGGGAAGACGTCAAAAACGGTACGGTTCCGCACTCCTTCGGGACAAGGAGGCAGCGTTGCGGACCGACCGTCGAACCGTTGCGCGATCGGCCTGGGCGGCGGCGATTCGTTGCGCGGGGCTCCGCCCGGGGGTGTACGGCTCCCCCGCCGCGCGGCGGAGACGAGGACCGTTCTCCGGCGCGACGACCCGGCGGGGGCCGCGCGGAAGAGTGGTCCTCGTCCGGAAGACCTGCCGGACGGCCTGCCGAGAGGGACCACGATGAACCGTCGCACGAAGACCGTCGCCGTAGCCGTCGCCGTACTGCTGACCTTGGGGGCCGGGGGCATCGCCGCCGCCGCGGGGGGAGACACCGGGCACGGGGACGGTGGTGTCCGGGAGGCCGCCGCGCTG
Organism: Streptomyces sp. NPDC001728; assembly: GCF_040297565.1. Taxonomy (NCBI): domain Bacteria; kingdom Bacillati; phylum Actinomycetota; class Actinomycetes; order Kitasatosporales; family Streptomycetaceae; genus Streptomyces; species Streptomyces sp. NPDC001728. The sequence goes on along the minus strand of NZ_JBEOZK010000024.1, from coordinate 29,403 downwards.
ACCGGGACGGCCAAGCTGTACCGGCCGGCCGGGGACGACATCACGTTCGGATTCGACGCGCATCTGGCGGCGAAGGACAACAAGGATCCGCAGGCCGCGACCGGCACCTTCCGGTTCAGCCACTACAAGGACGGGAAGGGCGGCTACGCGGTGGCGAAGGTCGACTGCCTCACCACGGGGGGCAGGGTGGCGGTGGTGACGGGTGTCGTCACCGAGACCGACGTGGACGCCTTCCGGAACAAGCGGGTCGGGATCTCGGTGCACGACGACGGCAAGCGGGACCGGCTCGGCTACAGCTGGGTCGGGCGCGATACGAACCTGGAGGTTCCGCCGTGCCTCAGCTCCGCGCCCTTCGAGCAGGTGCAGGCCGGAACGGGCGACTTCCATGTGCTGCCGTGGAAGCTGGAGTACCCGACCGAATAGTCCCGGACGGGACCGAACAGACCGCCCCACGGGGGTGGGCGGGCGAAGGGCGGTGCGGGAACCACGGCCCGCACCACCCCGGCCCCTGACCCCTGTGCGGGCTTACGCGGGCGAGCCCGAGGAGAAGCGCCGCAGCAGCGGCGAGAGCACCAGGACGGACTTGGTGCGCTCCACGAACGGCTCGCCCGCGATCCGCTCCAGGACGCGTTCGAAGTGGCGCATGTCCGAGGCGAAGACCTGGACGACGGCGTCCGCGTCACCGGTGACGGTCGACGCGGACACCACCTCGGGGTACCGCTCCAGACCCCGCCGGATGTCGTCCGGCGAGGTGTTGTGGCGGCAGTAGATCTCGACGAAGCCCTCGGTCTCCCAGCCGAGGGCCGCCGGGTCCACCCGTACGGTGAAACCGGTGATGGCGCCCTCGGCCCGGAGCCGGTCCACGCGCCGTTTCACGGCGGGCGCGGAGAGTCCGACGAGCGAGCCGATATCGGCGTAGCTGCGGCGGGCGTCCTCCGCGAGGGCGTGGACGATGCGTTCGTCGAGGTCGTTGAGTCGCACTACGGGTGGATCACTTCTCTGTCGATACCGCTGGTTCCGCGGGCGCCGCCGTGGCCAGTCGGGAGCGGCGCATTCCGTACAGGAAGTAGAACACGAGCCCGGCGGCCATCCAGCAACCGAAGACCACCCAGGTGATGGCGTCGAGGCTGAACATGTTGTAGGCGCAGAAGACGAAACCGAGGACCGGGAAGACCGGCCCGAGCGCCACCTTGAAGGTGCGCGGCAGGTCGGGGCGGGTGTAGCGGAGCACGATGACCGCGATGTTCACCAGGCCGAAGGCGAAGAGGGTGCCGATGCTGGTGGCGTCGACGAGCTTGCCCAGCGGGATGAGCGAGGCGAGCAGGCCGCAGAAGAGCGACACGATGACGGTGTTCACGCGCGGGGTGCCGGTCTTGCGGCTGACCCTGCCGAAGACCTTGGGCACGAGGCCGTCGCGGGACATCGCGAAGAGCACCCGGGTCTGGCCGTAGAGGACGGTGAGGACGACGCTGGCGATGGAGATGACCGCGCCGGCGGCGAGCATGGTGCCCCAGAAGGTCTGCCCGGTGACGTCGTTCATGATCGCCGCGAGCGTGGCCTCGGAGCCCTCGAACGCCTTCCAGTCCCACGCCCCGACCGCGACGGCGGCGACCAGGACGTAGAGGACGGTGACGATGAGCAGCGAGAGCATGATCGCGCGGGGTAGGTCGCGCTTGGGGTTCTTCGCCTCCTCGCCGGCCGTGGATGCGGCGTCGAATCCGATGTAGGAGAAGAACAGGGTGGCGCTCGCGGCGCCGACGCCGGTCATGCCGAGCGGCATGAAGTCCTTGTAGTTGCCGGACTTGAAGCCCATGAAGCCGATCGCGCAGAAGATCACCAGGGTGACGATCTTCACCGCGACCATGATCGTGTTGACGACGGCGGACTCGCGGGCGCCGCCGAGCAGGAACACCATGGCGAGCATCACGACGATCAGGCCGGGCAGGTTGATGACCCCGCCCTCGCCGGGCGCCGACGACAGCACCTCGGGGATGGTGACCCCGATGGTCCCGTCGAGCAGTTCGTTGAGGTACTCGCCCCAGCCGACGGCCACGGCGGCGACGGAGACGCCGTACTCCAGGACCAGGCACCAGCCGCATACCCAGGCGACGAGTTCGCCCATCGTTGCGTACGCATACGAGTACGAGGAGCCGGCGACCGGTATGGAGCCGGCCAGTTCGGCGTACGAGAGCGCGGAGAAGAGGGCCGTGAGGCCGGCGATCACAAAGGCGACGGTGACTGCGGGGCCGGCCTTCGGGACGGCGTCGCCGAGGACCACGAAGATGCCCGTGCCGAGCGTGGCACCGATGCTGATCATGGTCAGCTGCCACATGGAGAGCGAGCGACGGAGACTGCCGCCTTCACCCTGCCCACCCTCCGTGACCAGCCGTTCCACCGGCTTGCGCCGGGTGAGTGCACTGAGGGGGGAGGTCGTGCGGACGGCCGTTTCGTCGACCGGTGGGGCTGCACCGTGATCCAGCACTGCGGAGGCTCCTTATCGCTGCCTGTAGGCGGAGCGGGGACCGCGGCGGTACGCGGGCATGACAAGTCAGCCCACATGGGGAAGGGGGAACCGCCGAGCAGGCGGTCACCGCCACTCCTGGTACGGGGCATGAGCCTAAGGGGCAGGGGTTCGCACTCGTAATGCAGGGTTGTTGCGCAGTACCGGATGATCATTGCGCGCTTGCCACACAGACGGGGAAACATTGCGCTCCCCCGCATGAATCCACACATGGGGGGTGTGAACGGGTCCACGCGCGCGCATTGACTCCTCGTGTCCGATGACCCACGCTGCGAGCCCTCGACGCCCGACGAGACGACCCCACGAACGGAGGCCCGGGTGGGCTGGCTCGACCCCGCACCCTTCCTGCGCGGCACGGCCTGGCTCCACGGGAACCGCCCCGTGCGCGCCGATCCCGCCGATCTGGAACGGCTCCCCCGGGACATCGCCGCACGCGCCGCGCTGCCCATCGGCGTACGCATCGAGTTCACGGCGGCCCCCGGCACGCGCGCGGTGCTGCTGCGCTACCGGGCGGACCTTCCCGGTCCGGGCGACCCACTGGCCGGGCTGCGCCACTGCTTCGCCCTCTGGAGCGGCACCCGGCTGGTCGGCGAGACCTGTGCCGCCCCCGCTGCTGAGGCCACCGTCACCCTCCCGCTGCCGCCGGGCGGCGGCGTCTTCGCCGTGCACCTCCCGGAGGGCCAGGCACCCGTCCCGCTCGCCCTGCGGGCCCTCGGCGGGGCGCTCTCGCCCGCTCCGGCCCGGCCCCGCTGGCTCGTCCACGGCGACTCGATCACCGAGGGCTGGTGGTCGACCCGGCCCGCCCACTCCTGGCCCGCGACGGCGGGACGGCTCCTCGGCCTCGACCCGGTCAACCTCGGGTACGCGGGCGGGGCGCGCGGCGAACTCCCGCTCGCCGAGCATGTGGCGCGGCTCGAAGGCGAGCTCATCACCCTCGCCTTCGGCACCAACTGCTGGTCCACGGTGCCCGCGACGGCGGACTGGTTGTACGCCACCGTCCGGGCCTTCGTCGGTCTGGTCCGCCGGGGCCACCCGGACACGCCCCTGCTGATCGTCTCGCCCGTTCTGCGCCCGGAGGCGGAGCACACCCGCAACGCCCTCGGCGCGACCCTGACGGACCTGCGCGGGGCGATGGAGCGCGCGGGGCGGGACCTGGCCGCCGAGGGCGACACGGGCCTCCACGTCCTCCCGGGACGCCCGCTGCTGGGCCCGGAGCACCTGGCGGACGGGCTGCACCCGGACGACCGGGGCCACGCCAGGATCGCGACGGCGGTGGCGGAGGCCCTGCGGCCGTACGTGCCCGCCGGCCGGCCGGCGCCGTCAGGGACCTGACGGACCTGATCCCCGTACGGTCTCCACGGTCCACGCGCCGACCGTACGGGAACGCCGTGGGCCCCCGGGAGGGTTCTCCCGGGGGCCCACGGCGTCACGGCGTGACGGGACCGGCCTGTCGTCAAACTCCCCGCCTGCTCCACGGGCGACGACGGGATTGTGACGACCGGCCCTAGCTCCAGCTGGCGTGCAGCGGCTTGCCCTCGGCGTAGCCCGCGGCGGACTGGATGCCGACGACGGACTTCTCCTCGAACTCGGCGAGCGAGCCGGCACCGGCGTAGGTGCAGGAGGAGCGGACGCCCGCGATGATCGAGTCGATCAGGTCCTCGACGCCCGGACGGGCCGGGTCGAGGAACATCCGCGAGGTGGAGATGCCCTCCTCGAACAGCGCCTTGCGGGCGCGGTCGTACGAGGACTCGTCGCTCGTGCGGTTGCGGACGGCGCGGGCCGAGGCCATGCCGAAGGACTCCTTGTACGCACGCCCCTTGGCGTCCTGCTGGAGGTCGCCCGGGGACTCGTACGTACCGGCGAACCAGGAGCCGATCATCACGTTCGAGGCACCGGCGGCGAGCGCCATGGCGACGTCGCGCGGGTGACGGACACCGCCGTCGGCCCAGACGTTCTTGCCGTACTTCTTCGCCTCGGCGGCGCACTCCAGGACGGCCGAGAACTGCGGGCGGCCGACGCCGGTCATCATGCGGGTGGTGCACATGGCGCCGGGGCCGACGCCGACCTTGATGATGTCGGCGCCCGCCTCGATGAGGTCCTTGACGCCCTCGGCGGCGACGATGTTGCCCGCGACGATCGGGACCTGCGGGTCGAGCGCCCGAACGGTCCGGATCGCGCTGATCATCGACTCCTGGTGGCCGTGCGCGGTGTCGATGACGAGCGTGTCCACGCCCGCGTCGAGCAGCTGCTTGGCCTTGCCCGCGACATCGCCGTTGATGCCGACGGCGGCCGCGATGCGCAGCTGCCCCTTGGCGTCGACGGCGGGGGTGTAGAGGGTCGCGCGCAGCGCGCCCTTGCGGGTCAGGATGCCGACCAGCTTGCCGTCGGCGTCGACCGCGGGGGCGTAGCGGCGGTTGGCGGAGTCGAGCGTGTTGAACGCCTCGCGCGGGTCGATGTCCGCGTCCAGGAGCAGCAGGTCCTTGGACATGACCTCGGAGAGCTGGGTGAAGCGGTCCACACCGGACAGGTCGGCGTCGGTGACGACACCGATCGGGCGCCGGTTCTCGTCGACGACGACACCGGCGTCGTGGGCCCGCTTCGGCAGCAGGGAGAGCGCGTCGGCGACGGTCTGGTGGGGCTCCAGGACGATCGGGGTGTCGAGCACGTGGTGACGGCTCTTGACCCAGGCGATGACGTCGGTGACGACCTCGATCGGGATGTCCTGCGGAATGACGACCATCCCGCCGCGACGGGCGACGGTCTCGGCCATGCGGCGGCCGGCGACGGCGGTCATGTTGGCCACGACCAGCGGGATCGTGGTCCCGGTCCCGTCCGGTGAGGAGAGGTCCACCGCCTGGCGGGAACCGACGGCCGAGCGGCTCGGCACCATGAACACATCGTCGTACGTCAGGTCGTAGGGCGGCTTGACGTCATTGAGGAAACGCACGTGCTGACATCCCAGTCGTTCGGATCGGCCCCTAGGCATTTCAGCCAGGGGAAAAAGCACGTAGTTCATTCTCCCACGGGTGTACGAATACCAGTCCCGGGCTAATCCTCCGAGCCTCGCGACAGGTGCTTCGTCGGATCCTCCGAAGATCCCCCGAGGGAGAGGAGGACGGCGAGCCGGGTGGGGCGCTCGTCGACGGCCGTGGCGAAGACCTCCTGGGCGGTACGCCACTCCTGCGGGCGGACCCGCGCGTACTCCTGCCAGCCGGTGACCACGAGGGCGACCGGCTCGGGCAGGTCGGTGAGGGAGTCGGCGAGGGCGTCCCAGTTGCGGCCGAACCACGAGGGCAGGGCGAGCGCGGCGGCGCACCGGTCCATCAGGGCGGCCTTGTCGGTGACGCCGCTCAGATCGAGGACGACGGAGTCGTCAATGCCCATCCGCGACCACCTCCCGGAAGGTCTCGTAGTGGTCGTCGGTCCAGTAGGTCTCACCGCTGCGCCCGGTGACGATCCGGCGGGCGCCCCGGTCGCGTTCGCCGGGGGTCTTCACCGTGTACTCGTGGTAGTAGCCGCGCTCCTTGCGTGGAAGGACCCGCTCGAAGTTCGAGAAGACCGTGCCGTCCTTGGCGTACGGGTAGGGTCCGCCGCGCGCGATCAGGTCGAGGGTCTTCCGGGCCTCGGGCGGCAGGTCGGCGGCCCGGACGACGGGAAGGCCGGAGGTGCCGGTGGGGACGCCGGGGGTACCGGTGGGCACGGCGGCGGAGCGGGTGGCTCCGTGCGTGGGTCCGGGCTGGGCGTCGCCGCCCGCCGTGGAACAGCCGGCGAGGGACCCGGCCAGGAAGAAGGAGAGGACGAGCGCGAGGAGCACGCGCAGGGGCCGGAGCAGCATTCCCCGAACATATCGTTACGGGATGGCTCCGGCCCCTCGGCGGTGTCGCTCGCGTGGATCGACGGCTGCCGCGTTCAGCTGCCGTCCGGGTCCGCCCGGTCGAGCGCCGGGTGTGTACCCGGGCTGGAGTCGGTGAGCAGGTAGTCCGCGGCGGCGCGGTCGGTCACCAGGCTGGTGACGAGGCCGGAGCGGAGCACCGCGCCGATCGCAGCCGCCTTGCGCTGGCCGCCGGCGATGGCCACGACCTCGGGGATCCGGCGCAGCCGGTCCGCCTCGACGGTGATGCAGCGCTCGCCCAGGTCACGGCCGACGCGGCGCCCCTCGGAGTCGAAGAGGTGTGCGGACATCTCGGCGGCGACGCCGAGCGAGGCGTAGTGGGCGCGCTCCTCGTCCGAGAGCATGTCGTGGACCGTGGAGATGCCCGGCTCCCAGGAGCCGATGGAGACGCAGGCGACGGTCACCTTGTCGAAGTACTCGAAGGCCCGCGCGATGCCGGTCTGGCTGCGCAGCGCGGCCGCCGTCGCCGGGTCGGGCAGCAGCATGGGGGCGTAGATCGGGTGGGCCTCGCCGCCGGAGACCTGGGCCGCGCGGCGGACCGCCTCGACGGAGCCGCGCTCGGCGGTGCCTGCGTCGTACACCCCGGTGAGCTGGACGACGGTGCACGGGGGCAGCCGGTCGAGGGCGGCCGCCATGTGGATGGTGGAGCGGCCCCAGGCCAGGCCCAGCACGTCTCCCTCGGTGACCAGCTCGCCGAGCAGGTCGGCCGCGACCTCGCCGAGGTTCTCCGGGTCGGGCGACTCGTCCTCGCCCTCCGCCGGGGACTCGACGACGACGGCGTGGCGGAGCCCGTAGCGGGCGCGGAGCGCGTCGGAGCGTTCGGCGTCCAGCTCGGCCGGCACGCGGATCTCGATCCGTACGAGGTCGCGCTCCAGGGCGGTCTCCAGCACCCGGGCCACCTTGAAGCGGCTCACGCCGAACTCCTCGGCGATCTGGATCTTGGACTTGCCCTCCAGATAGAAGCGGCGGGCCATGGCCGCCGCCTGCACCAGCTCCGCGGGGCCCATCCGCAGGGCTGATCGTCCCGCCGACATACCCGCCACCGCGATCTCCTCACTGCTGTTCACGTACCGCTGTCGCTGTTCACGTACCGGTGTCTCGTACCCGGTGTCGTTCACACTCTGGACTCGCCGTTCATCCTGTCAGATCCGGCGGGCCTTGATCAGTCCTGTCGGCGGCCCGACGGACCGCGTTCATCCGCCGGAGGCTCAGTGGCCACACGCCCAGGGGGCGGACGCCGTGGCGGCCCGCGCGCGAGCCCTGAGCGAGGCGACGGCGGCGGCCGGGTCGGCCGCTCCGTAGACCGCGGAGCCCGCGACGAAGACATCGGCGCCGGCCTCGGCGCACCGCTCGATCGTGGACTCGGCGACCCCGCCGTCGACCTGGAGCCAGAGCTCCAGACCGTGCTTGGAGATCAGCTCACGGGTGCGGCGGATCTTGGGGAGCATGATGTCGAGGAAGGCCTGGCCGCCGAAGCCGGGCTCGACGGTCATGATCAGCAGCATGTCGAGCTCGGGGAGCAGGTCCTCGTACGGCTCGATCGGGGTGGCCGGCTTGAGCGCCATCGAGGCCCGCGCGCCCTTGGCCCGGATCTCCCGCGCGAGGCGGACGGGCGCCGCGGCGGCCTCGACGTGGAAGGTGACCGACCCGGCGCCGGCCTCGACGTACTGGGGCGCCCAGCGGTCGGGGTCCTCGATCATCAGATGGCAGTCGAGGGGGGTGCCCGTCGCCCGGGCGAGCGACTCCACGATCGGCACGCCCAGGGTCAGGTTGGGCACGAAGTGGTTGTCCATCACGTCGACGTGCAGCCAGTCGGCACCGTCGACGGCCTTCGCCTCATCGGCGAGCCGGGCGAAGTCCGCGGACAGGATGCTGGGATTGATCTGCGCCATGTGCCAAGCCTCCCACGTTCTTGGGCACTTCTTTGCCGCTCGGCGGTTTCGAATCCGGTCCAGACCAATTTCGGTACGAACCGACGAGCCCGGGACCTGGACGGACCGGGAGATTGCGGTCAGATGGTCGAAGGGGCCGGGGTCCCGAAGGTCACGCGGTCCGGCGGAGCAGCGCCAGGTACATGGCGTCCGTACCGTGCAGATGCGGCCACAGCTGGACGTCGGGTCCTTCGCCGATCGCGGGGACGCCCGGCAGCAGCGGACGGGCGTCGATCAGCTCGGCGCCGCCCACCTTCTTCAGGACGTCGTCCACGACCACCCGGGTCTCGGCCAGGTGTGGCGAGCAGGTCGCGTACCCCACGATCCCGCCGACGCGGACGGCGCTCAGCGCCTCCGTCAGCAGGGCGCGCTGGAGCGGCGCGAAGCCGTCCAGGTCCTCGGGGCGACGGCGCCAGCGGGCCTCGGGGCGACGGCGCAGGGCGCCGAGGCCGGAGCAGGGCACGTCCATCAGGACCCGGTCGAAGGAGCCGGGGCGCCACGGCGGGCGGGTGCCGTCGGCGGCGATCACCTGGTACGGGCCGGGGTTGCCGGCGAGGGCGCGCTCGACCAGGCGGGCGCGGTGCGGCTGCTTCTCGGAGGCGAGAAGGGCGGCGCCGCGCTGGGCGGCGAGGGCGGCGAGCAGCGCGGCCTTGCCGCCGGGGCCGGCGCAGCCGTCCAGCCAGCGGGTGTCGGGGCCGTCGAGCGGCGCGTTGGCGAGGGCGATCGCGACGAGCTGGCTGCCCTCGTCCTGGACGCCCGCCCGGCCGTCCTTCACGGCCTCGATGGCGCCGGGCTCGCCGCCCTCGGCCATCCGGACGGCGTACGGCGACCAGCGGCCCGGCAGGCTCTCGGTGGCGTCGGCGAGCTCGTCGGTGGTGGAGCGGCCGGGGCGGGCGACGAGAGTGACCTCGGGGCGCTCGTTGTCGGCCTCGAGGAGGTCCTCGATGCCGGCCCGGCCGCCGCCGAGGGAGTCCCAGAGCGCCGAGACGACCCAGCGGGGGTGCGAGTGGACGACGGCGAGGTGGTCCTCGGGGTCCTTGTCGTACGGCGGGGCGACCTGCGCCACCCAGGCGTCGAGGTCCTGCGCCGAGATCTTCCGCAGGACGGCGTTCACGAACTTGGCCCGCCCGTCGCCCAGCACCACCCGGGCCAGCTCGACGCTGGCGGAGACGGCGGCGTGGGTGGGGATGCGGGTCCCGAGCAGCTGGTGCGCGCCGAGCGCGAGCACATCGAGCACGGGCGGGTCGACCTCGCGCAGCGGCCGGTCGATGCAGGCGGAGATGATCGCGTCGTACGTGCCCTGGCGGCGCAGCGTCCCGTAGACGAGTTCGGTCGCGAGGGCCGCGTCACGCCCGTCGAAGTCGCCCTTCTCCCGGGCCTTCCTGAGCAGCGGCGGAAGCACCAGGTTCGCGTAGGCGTCCCGCTCGTCCACCGCCCTCAGCGCCTCGAAGGCGAGCATCCGGACGGGGTCCTTCTGGGGCCGCCGGTAGGGCTTGTGGGGACGACGACGTGCCTGCTCGCTCAAAGGTGCTCCGCGTGACGAAATGAAGAGGTAGAACCCCCCAAGCCTACGTCCGCCGCGCCCCCACCCGTTCCCGGGCCCGTCCGTGGCCGTCCGGGGCCGTCCTGCCTACGCGCCGAGCCGCTCCCCGGGTGCGATGCGCACGCCCCGGGCCCAGTCCGCGGCCTTCATCGGCTTCTTGCCCTGGGGCTGGACCCAGAGGAGTTCCACGGCGTGCGAGCCGGTGCCCGCGTAGACGTTGTTCTTGCCGGCCGCGAGCTCGCCGGGGGTGAGGTCGTCGCGGTCGGGCAGCGGGGTGACCTGGATCAGCTTGAGGCGCTCGCCGCGGAAGAGGGTCCAGGCGCCGGGGGCCGGGGTGCAGCCGCGGACCACCCGGTCCACCCGGAGGGCGGGGGCGGCGAAGTCGACGTGGGCGTCCTCGACCTGGATCTTCGGGGCCAGGGTGATGCCCTCGACGGGCTGCGGGACGGCCTGGAGGGCGCCGTCCTCGATGCCGTCCATGGTCGCGGCGAGCAGCCCGGCGCCCGCGAACGCGAGCCGGGTGAGCAGGTCGCCACTGGTGTCCGTCGGCCGGACGTCCTCGGTGACGACGCCGTAGACCGGACCCGAGTCGAGGCCCTCCTCGATCAGGAAGGTGGACGCGCCCGTCACCTGGTCACCCGCCATCAGGGAGTGCTGCACGGGCGCCGCGCCCCGCCAGGCCGGCAGCAGCGAGAAGTGCAGGTTGACCCAGCCCCGGGCGGGGATGTCGAGGGCGGCCTTGGGCAGCAGCGCGCCGTACGCGACGACCGGGCAGCAGTCCGGGGCGATCTCCCGCAGCCGGGCGAGGAAGTCCTCGTCGCGGGGCCGGGTCGGCCGGAGGATCTCGATCCCGGCCTCCTCCGCCCGCTGGGCCACCGGACTGGCGACGAGCCGCCGGCCGCGTCCCGCGGGCGCGTCCGGCCGGGTGACCACGGCGGCCACCTCGTGCCGCCCGGAGGCGAGCAGGGCGTCCAGAGCGGGAACGGCGACCTCGGGGGTGCCTGCGAAGACGAGCTTCATGGGTGGCGACTGCCTGTCTCTCCGGGGGCTTTGCGGGCAGCGCACCAGTCTAGGCGCCCCGCGCGGAGGGGGCGTACGGGAGGACGAGCGCCCCACGCATATGCGTGTACGCCCCCGCAGCGTGACCCAACTCCCGGTGGCGCGTTGGTCAAGAGAGATTGACCGAATCGGGTCGCTGTTCCCCCCAGCGGCCCTTCCCCTTACACGCCGGTTCGAGAGGCTTTCACATGGCCGACCACGCAACCCACGACGCCCAGGCTCGGGCGAGTCTGCACCTGTTGGTGCGGGACATCGAGCGGGTCCGGCGGCAGGTGGACGCACTGCGCACGCTCACGGCCCAGCTGGGCAATGTCTACCGCCCTCGCCGCTCCGGTCCTTCGACGGGCTTCGTCGTCTACGGGCGGGCCCCCGCCCCGACCGTACGTCTCGCGCAGGAGCTGCGGGACAGCGTCGAGACCCTGGTGACCGCCGCGGTCGACTTCGACCGCTCGCTCGGCTTCTCCTGGGACGCCGTGGGCTCCGCGCTCGGTGTCACCAAGCAGGCCGTCCACCGCCGCTACGGCTCCCGGCGCGCACCCCAGCCGGGCGCCGTCGACCAGGAACCGATCGTGGAGCCGGGTACGACCCGTGCGCTCCCCACCGTCCCCGCCGCCCGTTCGATGCCCCCGCAGCCCACCTCGGGCAGCGCCTCCCTGCGCGAGGAGCCCCGCCCGACGGCCTTCCCGGGCCCGCGCAACGGCTGACGCCAGGGATCCGTAGGACCGCCCGCCCTCCCGGGGCGTACGGGAATCCGAGCCCGCCCTCCGGGGACGTACAGAAATCCGAGACGGAAGACATCCGAGACCGTCCGTCCCTCCCCGGGGCGGGCGGTCCTCATGTGCGCGGACCCCTCAGCCGATGTCCGGCGGATCGACCCTGATCCGCACCGGGTCCCCGCCGCCCCGCGCGAGCCGCCCCGCGCGAGCCTGCTTCAGGGCCGCCGCCAGCGCCGCGCCGCTTCCCGGCGGGACCCGGACCAGGGCCCGGTCCCACTGCTCGCCTGGCGGCGGGTCACCGGGGCGGCGCGGGCCGCCGGGGCGGACGACGGGCAGCGGCACCGGGCCGAGGATCTCCGCGTCGCCGGGCAGTCCGGCCCCCGCGAGGAAGCCTTCGACGGCCTCCGGAGGGCCCGTCACCGCGGCCATCCGGGAGACCGGCGGGAAGCCCAGTTCGGCGCGCTCGGCCAGTTCCCGCTGGGCGTGTCCGACCGGGTCCCAGCGAACCAGCGCCTGGACGGGCCGGAGCGTCGGCTCGGCCACCACGACGACCGTGCCGCCCTCGGGCTGGCCCCGTACCAGCGAGGCCGCGTCGATCCAGCGGCGCAGCGCCTCCTCGCCCGCCCGAAGATCGGGCCGGCCGAGCATGGCCCAGCCGTCGAGGAGCAGCGCCGCCGCGTAGCCGCCCTCGGCGACGGGTTCGGCGCCGGGTGTGGACACGACGAGCGCGGGCCGTCCGGGCACGCTGTCCAGGACGTGGTCGCGGCCCGAGGTGCGGACCGGCACGGCGGGGAACGCCCGGCCCAGTTCCTCGGCCGTCCGCCGGGCGCCGACCACCTGGGCCCGCAGCCGGTTCGAGCCGCATTCCACGCAAGTCCAGTCGGGGGCGCCGCGTCCGCACCAGCCGCAGCGCAGTTCCTGCTGTTCGGGGGCCTCCAGAGGGCCGGCGCAGTGGCGGCAGCGGGCGGGCGTCCGGCAGCGCTCGCAGGCCAGCCTCGGGACGTATCCCCGGCGGGGCACCTGCACCAGGACCGGCCCGGTCCTGAGGCCTTCCCTGACGGCCTGCCAGGCGAGGGAGGGCAGCCGGGCGGCGCGCGCGGCCTCGTCGCGGGCGAGTTCGCCGTCGCCGACGGTCCGGATCAGCGGGGCGGCCCTGCGGACCTGCTCGCGTCCCGCGCCGATCGGTTTGGCCCAGCCGGACTCGACGAGCTGGGCGGCCTCGACGGTGCAGCTGGTGCTGCCGAGGAGGAAGGCGCACCGGTCGTGGGCGGCGCGGAGCAGCAGCACATCGCGCGCGTGGGGCTGCGGGGCGTGGGGTTCGCTGTGGCTGCCGTCGCCGTCGTCCCAGATGACGGCGAGCCCGAGGTCGCGGACGGGTGCGAACATCGCGGCGCGGGTGCCGACGACGGCCCGCACCGCCCCGCGCCGCACCGCGAGCCACTGGGCGTACCGCTTCTCGGGGCCCGCCTCGGCGGTGAGCAGCGCGTGCCGCCCCTCGCCGAGGACGGAGGTGAGGGCGGCGTCGACCCGGGCCGCCGCCCGTCCGTCCGGTACGACGACGAGCGCGCCCCGGCCCGAGGCGAGGGTCGCGGCGACGGCGCGGGCGATCTCCTCGGCCCAGTGCGGCCCGGGCAGCGCGTTCCACACGGCCCGGGGCGCGCCGCCGCGCGCGAGCGAGTCCAGGAACGCCGGCCCCCGCTCGTACCGTGTCCAGGTCCCCGGCTCCGGCGGGGCAGGCGGCGGCAGCGGTGCGGGCGAGGGGCGGCCCTCTGCGCGGGCGCTGCGCGGCGGGACGGCGAGCTGGAGGACGTCGGCGAGGCTTCCGGCGTACCGGTCGGCGACGGCGCGGGCGAGCCCGAGCAGCTCGGGGCCGAGTACGGGTTCGGGTGAGACGACGTCGGCGAGGGCGGCCAGCGGCCCGGAGTAGTCGGAGGCGGCCAGGCGCTCGACGAGGAACCCGTCGATGAGCCGGCCGCCCTCCCGCCGTCCGTTCTTGACCTGGTGCGATCCGGCGCCGAAGCGCACGCGGACGCGCACCCCCGGCTGCGCGGCGCCGTCCAGCTCCTCGGGGACGGCGTAGTCGAAGAACTGGTCGAGGTGGAGCGCCCCCTTGTTCACGACGACCCGCGCCACGGGCAGCTCCTTGGCCAGCGCGGCCCCCCGCCAGGTGCGCGGCTTGGCCCGCGGCACCTTCGCCTTGCGCACGGTCTCCCGGATGAGCGCGAGCTGCTCGGGCTCCTCGGGCGCGTCGCCGTTCTCGTTCTCGCTGCTCACAGCCTCATACCTACCAGACGCCACCGACAGCCGGGCACGGCCGAAGCCCGGCACCCCTTCGCGGGATGCCGGGCTTCGGTCGTGTACGGGCGATTACAGACCGGCGGCCTGCCTGAGGGCGTCGACGCGGTCGGTGCGCTCCCAGGTGAAGTCCGGCAGCTCGCGGCCGAAGTGGCCGTAGGCGGCGGTCTGGGAGTAGATCGGCCGGAGCAGGTCGAGGTCGCGGATGATCGCGGCCGGGCGGAGGTCGAAGACCTCGGCGATGGCGTTCTCGATCTTCTCGTTCTCGACGGTGTTGGTGCCGAAGGTCTCGACGAAGAGACCGACGGGCTCGGCCTTGCCGATCGCGTAGGCGACCTGGACCTCGCAGCGCGAGGCGAGGCCCGCGGCGACGACGTTCTTGGCGACCCAGCGCATGGCGTAGGCGGCCGAGCGGTCGACCTTGGACGGGTCCTTGCCGGAGAAGGCGCCGCCGCCGTGGCGGGCCATGCCACCGTAGGTGTCGATGATGATCTTGCGGCCGGTGAGGCCGGCGTCGCCCATCGGGCCGCCGATCTCGAAGCGGCCGGTCGGGTTCACCAGGAGGCGGTAGCCGTCGGTGTCGAGCTTGATGCCGTCCTCGACGAGCTGCTTGAGCACGTGCTCGACGACGAACTCGCGGATGTCGGGCGCGAGCAGCGACTCCAGGTCGATGTCGGAGGCGTGCTGCGAGGAGACGACGACCGTGTCGAGCCGGACGGCCTTGTCGCCGTCGTACTCGATGGTGACCTGGGTCTTGCCGTCGGGGCGCAGGTACGGGATGGTCCCGTTCTTGCGGACCTCGGTGAGGCGGCGGGAGAGCCGGTGGGCGATGTGGATCGGCAGCGGCATCAGCTCGGGGGTCTCGTCCGACGCGTAACCGAACATCAGGCCCTGGTCGCCCGCGCCCTGCTTGTCGAGCTCGTCGTCGTCGTCCCTCTGGGAGGACCCCTCGACCCGCTTCTCGTACGCGGTGTCCACGCCCTGGGCGATGTCCGGGGACTGAGATCCGATGGACACCGACACGCCGCAGGAGGCGCCGTCGAAGCCCTTCTTCGAGGAGTCGTAGCCGATCTCGAGGATCTTGTTCCGGACGAGGGTCGGGATGTCCGCCCACGCCTTGGTGGTCACCTCACCGGCGACGTGCACGAGGCCGGTGGTGATCAGCGTCTCGACGGCGACGCGCGAGGTGGGGTCCTCCCGCAGCAGTGCGTCGAGGATGGTGTCGCTGATCTGGTCAGCGATCTTGTCGGGGTGTCCCTCGGTGACGGATTCCGAGGTGAACAGACGACGGGACACAACGCTCCCTGGGGTTGCAGCGGCTGCTGGCTATTCGTTGAGCGGACCGGCAGGGGGCTGCGCCCCAAGACGTTCCGCGGACAGTCTATCGGTCGTGGTCGGGGGATGGACCAGGTGTCTCGCCTGGCGAATGCCCCGCGAGGGTGGATCCCGCCCCGTCACAGGATGTCCGTCCCCCGATGGGGCGCACATCACACGCGCCCCTCCGGGTTACCGCTGCCCCGGGGAGCGCGATGTGTCAGGCCGTGGCGCGCAGCCGCGGCAGGACCAGGTCCCAGACCGTCTCGGCCAGGGCTTCCTTCGGACCGTACGGTACGGGGGTCTCGGCGCCGTCCGAGGCGAGGACCACGGCCTCGTTCTCCTCGGAGCCGAAGGTCTTGCGCTCCCCCACCTCGTTCACGACGAGCAGGTCGCAGCCCTTGCGGCGGAGCTTCTCGCGTCCGTTGGCGAGGACGTCGTCGGTCTCGGCGGCGAAGCCCACGACCACCTGTCCGGGCAGGGCGCGCTCGGCGGCCAGCTCGGCGAGGATGTCGGGGTTGCGGACCAGTTCGACGGTGGGCGCGCCGCCGTCGTCCTTCTTCTTGATCTTCCCCGCGGCGTAGACGGCGGGCCGGAAGTCGGCGACGGCGGCGGCCATCACGACCGCGTCGGCGTCGGCGACGGCCTTGAGCACGGCCTCGCGGAGCTGGAGGGCGGTGCCGACGTGCACGACGTCGACACCGGCCGGGTCGGGGATGCCGGCGTTGGCCTCGACGAGGGTGACCCGGGCACCCCGGGCGGCGGCGGCCCTGGCGAGGGCGTACCCCTGCTTCCCCGAGGAACGGTTGCCCAGGTAGCGGACCGGGTCGAGGGGTTCGCGGGTGCCTCCGGCGCTGACCACGACATGGCGGCCGGCGAGGTCGGGGGCGGGGGCGCCCCGGGTCAGCACCCGCCGGCAGACCTCGAAGATCTCGCCCGGGTCGGGCAGCCGGCCCTTGCCGGTGTCGACGCCGGTGAGTCGGCCGACGGCCGGCTCGATGACGACGGCGCCGCGGCGGCGGAGGGTCGCCACGTTCTCCTGGGTCGCCGGGTGCTCCCACATCTCGGTGTGCATGGCGGGGGCGAAGACGACGGGACAGCGGGCGGTGAGCAGCGTGTTGGTGAGCAGGTCGTCGGCGAGGCCGTGGGCGGCCTTGGCGAGCATGTCCGCGGTGGCGGGGGCGACGACGACGAGGTCGGCGCCCTGGCCGATGCGGACGTGCGGGACCTCGTGGACGGAGTCCCACACCTCGGTCGACACGGGGTGTCCCGAGAGGGCGGACCAGGTGGCCGCGCCGACGAAGTGGAGGGCGGAGTCGGTGGGCACGACCCGGACGTCGTGGCCCGACTCGGTGAGCCGGCGCAGCAGCTCGCACGCCTTGTAGGCGGCGATGCCCCCACTGACCCCCAGGACGACCTTCGGCTTGGCTGCTGCGCCCACTGCTGCTCCCCGCGCTCGGATGCGTACGACTTCCATGAGACACCACAGGCCCGGCGGATGTTCCGCCGGGCCTGTGGTGACGAACGTTGACGTGCTTACTGAGCCGGGCCCTCGATGGCCTCCGACGTCAGCAGACCCGCGTTGATCTCGCGCAGCGCGATCGAGAGCGGCTTCTCGTGGACGTGGGTGTCGACGAGCGGGCCCACGTACTCCAGGAGGCCCTCGCCCAGCTGGGAGTAGTACGCGTTGATCTGGCGGGCGCGCTTGGCGGCGTAGATCACGAGGCTGTACTTCGAGTCCGTGGCCTCGAGCAGCTCGTCGATCGGCGGGTTGATGATGCCCTCGGGCGCGGTCATCGAAGAGGACACGCTCTACCTTCCGAAGATGGAAAAAGAAATCAGACTACGTTCATCAACGTTAGCAGCTCACGTGCGACGTCCTCGACGGAGGTGTTGACGAGCGTGGTGTCGAACTCCGACTCGGCGGCCAGCTCGACCTTCGCGGCGGCGAGACGGCGCTCGATGACCTCGGGCGACTCGGTGCCGCGGCCGGTGAGCCGGCGGACCAGCTCGTCCCAGCTCGGCGGGGCCAGGAAGACCAGCTGGGACTCGGGCATCGAGTCCTTCACCTGGCGGGCGCCCTGGAGGTCGATCTCCAGGAGGACCGGCTCCCCGGAGTCCAGGCGGTCGAGGACCGCGCCGCGCGGGGTGCCGTAACGGTTGCCCGCGAACTCGGCCCATTCGAGGAGCTCACCGTTGGCGATCAGCTTGTCGAACTCGTCGTCCGTCACGAAGAAGTAGTGAACGCCGTGCTTCTCGCCGGGGCGGGGCTTCCGTGTCGTCGCCGACACCGAGAGCCAGACCTCGGGGTGGACCTTGCGCATATGAGCGACGACCGTGCTCTTGCCGACCCCGGAGGGGCCGGAGAGCACGGTCAGCCGCGGACGTGCCTCTGCTGCCATGCAGCGATTATTCCAGCTCCACCGGTGTGCCCGGGACGCGTGTCCCGGATCCGGCGGCCGGACCGGCGCCGGATCAGGCGCCGGTGCTGCCGAACTCGCGCTCCAGGGAGGCGATCTGGTTGGAACCGAGACCGCGCACACGGCGGCTCTCGGAGATGCCGAGGCGCTCCATGATCTGCTTGGCGCGGACCTTGCCCACGCCGGGCAGCGACTCCAGCAGTGCGGAGACCTTCATCTTGCCGATGACGTCGTTCTCCTGTCCGGTCTTGATGACCTCGTGGAGAGAGGCTCCGGAGTGCTTGAGTCGATTCTTGATCTCGGCCCGCTCCCGGCGAGCCGCGGCGGCCTTTTCGAGCGCGGCTGCGCGCTGTTCAGGGGTAAGGGGCGGAAGAGCCACGCCTACGTCACCTCGGATGTCGATCTGTCGGATACGGACCGGTGAGGAACCCAGCGCCCCACACCAGTGGAGCAACGTTCAACGGAGTGGCCGTTGAACGCCTGCTCTGCCCCGGAGACTAGCGGCCGAGGCCGCTCCAGTCAGCGAGAACAGCGGAAAAGTCCTGGTCAGCATCGACCGACCAGGACTTTTCCGGCAAAACGACCCGGTTTTGGGCCAAGTTTTCGTCAAGGAGTGAGACGGCCCGGTAAGACGGTTCGTCTCGCCGGGCCGAAACACCTCGGACATCACACCCCGTCCGCTCCGACCTGCGGATTGACCGCGGACCCGGGCGGACGTCGCTCAGCCGCCGACCGCGACGCGGATCTCGTCCGCGTACCGGAGGGCGGAGTCCCGCAGAGCCGCCGCGTCCGGACCGTGCCGCAGCACTCCCCGACTGACGTTCGGGACGACGTTGCGGACCGCTTCGCCGAAGACGGCGGGGAGGTCGGCCGGGGTCGCGCCCTGCGCGCCGATGCCGGGGGCGAGGAGCGGGCCGTTGATGTCCAGGTCGAACGAGGACAGGTCGCCGAGGGTGGCGCCCACGACCGCGCCGAAGGAGCCCATCGGGGTCTCCCCCGCGTTCTCCTCGGCGAGGTGGGCGAGCATGGTCGCGCCGATCGTGCGCCCGTCCTCACGCACCGCCCGCTGGACCTCCGAGCCCTCCGGGTTGGAGGTGAGGGCCAGGACGAAGAGCCCGGCGCCGGACTCGCGCGCCAGGTCGACGGCCGGCTTGAGGGAGCCGTAGCCGAGGTACGGGGAGACCGTGAGCGCGTCGGAGAAGAGCGGGGAGTCCTTGCGCAGGAAGGTCTCCGCGTAGGCGGCCATGGTGGAGCCGATGTCGCCGCGCTTGGCGTCCATGACGACCAGGCCGCCGGCCGCGCGCAGATCGACGGTGGCGCGCTCCAGGACGGCGATGCCGCGCGAGCCGAAGCGCTCGAAGAAGGCGGACTGCGGCTTGAAGACGGCGACGGTGTCGGCGAGCGCCTCCACGACCGTGAAGGTGAACCGCTCCAGACCGGCGATGTCGTCGGTCAGACCCCAGGAGTCGAGCAGGGCGGCGTGCGGGTCGATGCCGACGCAGAGCGGGCCGCGCTCGTCCATGGCGGAGCGCAGGCGGGTGCCGAAGGCCAGGGGCCGCCCGGAGGGCGTCGATGAGGGGCGGTGGCCGGGCGACGGGAGGGCGGTCACTTGGCGGCCTTTCGGTTGTCGGCGCCGACGGCCTCGGCGAGGGTGGCGTACGGGGAGGCGGCGAGGCGCGCGGCGAGGCCCTTGTGGATCGCGCGGGCGTAGAACGGGCCCTCGTAGATGAAGGCGCTGTACCCCTGGATCAGGGTGGCACCGGCGAGGATCCGCTGCCAGGCGTCCTCGGCGTTCTCGATGCCGCCGACGCCCACCAGGACCAGGCGGTCGCCCACGCGCGCGTGGAGCCGCCTGAGGACCGCCAGGGAGCGCTCCTTGACGGGCGCGCCGGACAGCCCGCCGGTCTCCTCGACCAGCGCCGGGTCGGACTTCAGGCCGAGGCCCTCGCGCGCGATGGTGGTGTTGGTGGCGATGATGCCGTCGAGACCGAGCTCCAGGGCCAGGTCGGCGACCGCGTCGACGTCCTCGTCGGCCAGGTCGGGGGCGATCTTGACCAGGAGCGGGACCCGGCGGTCGGTGACCGTGCGGTCGGCGGCCTCCCGTACGGCGGTGAGGAGCGGGCGCAGGGACTCGGTGGCCTGGAGGTTGCGCAGCCCGGGGGTGTTCGGCGAGGACACGTTCACGACCAGGTAGTCGGCGTGCGCGGCGAGGCGCTCGGTGGACTTCACGTAGTCGGCGGCGGCGTCGGCCTCGGGGACGACCTTGGTCTTGCCGATGTTGACGCCGACGGTGGTCCTGAAGACCGCCTCGCGGGCGCCCAGGCGCTCGGCGACGGCGGCGGAGCCCTCGTTGTTGAATCCCATGCGGTTGATCAGGGCGCGGTCCGGGATCAGCCGGAAGAGGCGCTTCTTGGGGTTGCCGGGCTGGGCCTCGCCGGTGACCGTGCCGATCTCGACGTGGTCGAAGCCGAGCATCGACATGCCGTCGATGGCGACGGCGTTCTTGTCGAAGCCGGCGGCGAGCCCGAAGGGGCCGTGCATGCGCAGGCCGAGGGCCTCGGTGCGCAGCTCCTCGTACCGGGGCGCGAGGACGGCGGCGACGAAGGTCCGCAGGACGGGGGTCCGGGCGGCGAGGCGGATCCAGCGGAAGGCCAGGTAGTGGGCCTTCTCGGGGTCCATCCGCTTGAAGACCAGGTGGAAGAAGAACTTGTACATGCTGAGTGGCTCCAGGTCATGAAGAGGGGGACACCGCAGATCCTGCCGGTGTCCCCCCTCTCCGTACGGGCTGCTAGTCGCGGGCCGCGGTCAGGTGCTCCGCGTGCTCCTGGAGCGAGCGGACGCCCACGTCGCCCCGGTTGAGCGCGTCGATGCCCTGGACGGCCGCGGCGAGCGCCTGGACCGTGGTGAGGCAGGGGACGCTGCGCGCCACCGCGGCCGTACGGATCTCGTAGCCGTCGAGGCGGCCACCGGTGCCGTACGGGGTGTTGACGATCAGGTCGACCTGGCCGTCGTGGATGAGCTGGACGATCGTCTTCTCGCCGTTCGGGCCCTCGCCCTCGCTCAGCTTGCGGACGACCGTGGCGTTGATGCCGTTGCGCTTGAGGACCTCGGCGGTGCCGGAGGTGGCGAGCAGCTCGAAGCCGTGGGCGACGAGCTCGCGGGCCGGGAAGATCATCGAACGCTTGTCGCGGTTGGCGACCGAGATGAACGCGCGGCCCTTGGTGGGCAGCGGGCCGTAGGCGCCGGCCTGCGACTTGGCGTAGGCCGTGCCGAAGACCGCGTCGATGCCCATGACCTCGCCGGTGGAGCGCATCTCCGGGCCGAGGACGGTGTCGACGCCGCGGCCGTGCACGTCGCGGAAGCGCGACCACGGCATCACGGCCTCCTTGACGGAGATCGGCGCGTCGAGCGGCAGGGTGCCGCCGTCGCCGGTCCTCGGCAGCAGGCCCTCGGTGCGCAGCTCTGCGATGGTGGCGCCGAGCGAGATGCGCGCGGCGGCCTTCGCCAGCGGGACGGCGGTCGCCTTCGAGGTGAAGGGGACGGTCCGGGAGGCGCGCGGGTTGGCCTCCAGGACGTAGAGGATGTCGCCGGCCATCGCGAACTGGATGTTGATCAGACCGCGCACGCCGACGCCCTTGGCGATGGCCTCGGTGGAGGCGCGCAGCCGCTTGATGTCGTAGCCGCCGAGGGTGATCGGGGGCAGGGCGCAGGCCGAGTCGCCGGAGTGGATGCCGGCCTCCTCGATGTGCTCCATGACGCCGCCGAGGTAGAGCTCGGTGCCGTCGTAGAGGGCGTCGACGTCGATCTCGATGGCGTCGTCGAGGAAGCGGTCGACCAGGACCGGCCGGGTGGGGCTGATCTCGGTGGACTCGGCGATGTAGGAGGACAGCCGGTCCTCGTCGTACACGATCTCCATGCCGCGGCCGCCGAGCACGTACGAGGGGCGTACGAGGACGGGGTAGCCGATCTCGTCGGCGATGGCCTTGGCGCCGGCGAAGGTGGTGGCGGTGCCGTGCTTGGGGGCGGGGAGGCCGGCCTCGGCGAGGACCTGGCCGAAGGCGCCGCGGTCCTCGGCGGCGTGGATGGCCTCCGGGGAGGTGCCGACGACCGGCACGCCGTTGTCCTTGAGCGCCTGCGACAGGCCCAGCGGGGTCTGGCCGCCGAGCTGGACGACGACACCGGCGACGGGGCCGGCCAGGGTCTCGGCGTGGACGATCTCAAGCACGTCCTCGAGCGTCAGCGGCTCGAAGTACAGACGGTCGGAGGTGTCGTAGTCCGTGGACACGGTCTCCGGGTTGCAGTTGACCATCACGGTCTCGTAGCCGGCGTCGCTCAGGGCGAAGGAGGCGTGGACGCAGGAGTAGTCGAACTCGATGCCCTGGCCGATGCGGTTCGGGCCGGAGCCCAGGATGATCACCGCGGGCTTGGTGCGGGGCGCGACCTCGGTCTCCTCGTCGTACGAGGAGTAGAAGTACGGGGTCTTGGCGGCGAACTCGGCGGCGCAGGTGTCGACCGTCTTGTAGACCGGGCGGACGCCCAGGGCGTGCCGGACCTCGCGGACGACGTCCTCGCGCAGACCGCGGATCTCGGCGATCTGGGCGTCGGAGAAGCCGTGGCGCTTGGCCTCGGCGAGGATCTCCGGGTGGAGCTTCTCGGCGGCGGCCAGCTCGTCGGCGATCTCCTTGATCAGGAAGAGCTGGTCGACGAACCAGGGGTCGATCTTCGTGGCGTCGAAGACCTCCTCCGGGGTGGCGCCGGCGCGGATGGCCTGCATGACGGTGTTGATGCGGCCGTCGGTCGGGCGGACCGACTCGCGCAGCAGTTCGGCCTTGTCGCCGGGCTCGCCGACGAAGGTGAACTGCGAGCCCTTCTTCTCCAGGGAGCGCAGGGCCTTCTGCAGCGCCTCGGTGAAGTTGCGGCCGATCGCCATGGCCTCGCCGACCGACTTCATGGTCGTGGTCAGCGTGGAGTCGGCGGAGGGGAACTTCTCGAAGGCGAAGCGCGGGGCCTTGACGACGACGTAGTCGAGCGTGGGCTCGAAGGACGCCGGGGTCTTCTCCGTGATGTCGTTCGGGATCTCGTCCAGCGTGTAGCCGACGGCGAGACGGGCCGCGATCTTGGCGATCGGGAAGCCGGTCGCCTTGGAGGCGAGCGCCGAGGAGCGGGAGACGCGCGGGTTCATCTCGATGACGATGATCCGGCCGTCGACCGGGTCGATCGCGAACTGGATGTTGCAGCCGCCGGTGTCGACGCCGACCTCGCGGATGATCGCGATGCCGATGTCGCGGAGCCGCTGGTACTCGCGGTCGGTGAGCGTCATCGCCGGGGCGACGGTGATCGAGTCACCGGTGTGGACGCCCATCGGGTCGAAGTTCTCGATGGAGCAGACGACCACGACGTTGTCGTTCTTGTCGCGCATCAGCTCCAGCTCGTACTCCTTCCAGCCGAGGATGGACTCCTCCAGGAGGACCTCGGTGGTCGGCGAGAGGGTCAGGCCCTGGCCGGCGATGCGGCGCAGCTCCTCCTCGTCGTGGGCGAAGCCGGAGCCGGCGCCGCCCATGGTGAACGAGGGGCGGACGACGACGGGGTAGCCGCCGAGCGTGTCGACGCCCTTGATGACGTCGTCCATGGTGTGGCAGATGACCGAGCGGGCGGACTCGCCGTAACCGATCTTGGCCTTGACGGCCTCGACGACGCCCTTGAAGAGGTCGCGGTCCTCGCCCTTGTTGATGGCCTCGACGTTGGCGCCGATGAGCTCGACGCCGTACTTCTCCAGGACGCCCTGCTCGTGCATGGAGATCGCGGTGTTCAGCGCGGTCTGGCCGCCGAGGGTGGGCAGGAGGGCGTCGGGGCGCTCCTTGGCGATGATCTTCTCGACGAACTCGGGGGTGATCGGCTCGACGTACGTGGCGTCGGCGATCTCCGGGTCGGTCATGATCGTGGCCGGGTTGGAGTTGACCAGGATCACCCGCAGGCCCTCGGCCTTGAGGATGCGGCAGGCCTGGGTGCCGGAGTAGTCGAACTCGGCGGCCTGGCCGATGACGATCGGGCCGGAGCCGATGACCAGGACGGACTGGATATCGGTGCGCTTAGGCACGCTCGGCCTCCATGAGGGCTACGAAACGGTCGAAGAGGTACGCGGCGTCGTGCGGGCCCGCGGCCGCCTCGGGGTGGTACTGGACGGAGAAGGCCGGCTGGTCGAGCAGCTGGAGGCCTTCGACGACCTGGTCGTTCAGACAGACGTGGGAGACCTCGGCGCGCCCGTAGGGCGTGTCGGAGACCTTGTCGAGGGGCGCGTCGACGGCGAAGCCGTGGTTGTGCGCGGTGACCTCGACCTTGCCGGTGGTGCGGTCCTGGACCGGCTGGTTGATGCCTCGGTGGCCGTACTTCAGCTTGTAGGTGCCGAAGCCGAGCGCGCGGCCGAGGATCTGGTTGCCGAAGCAGATGCCGAAGAGCGGCGTCTTGCGCTCCAGGACGGCCTTCATGACGGAGACGGGGCCGTCGGCCGTGGCCGGGTCGCCGGGGCCGTTGGAGAAGAAGACCCCGTCGGGCTGGACGGCGTAGATGTCCTCGGCGGTGGCGGTGGCGGGCAGCACGTGGACCTCGATGCCGCGCTCGGCCATCCGGTGCGGGGTCATGCCCTTGATGCCGAGGTCGACGGCGGCGACGGTGAACTTCTTCGTGCCGATCGCGGGGACGACGTAGGTCTCCTTGGTGGCGACCTCGGCGGAGAGGTTCGCGCCCTTCATCTCGGGGGCCTGGCGGACCTCGGCGAGCATGGTGCCCTCGTCGGGGAGCGCGTTGCCCGAGAAGATGCCGACGCGCATGGCGCCGCTCTCGCGCAGGTGGCGGGTGAGGGCGCGGGTGTCGATGCCGGAGATGCCGACGACGCCCTGGTTGCGCAGTTCCTCGTCCAGCGAGCGGCGGGCGCGCCAGTTGGAGGAGACGCGGGCGGGGTCGCGGACGACGTAGCCGGCGACCCAGATGCGGCCGGACTCGGGGTCCTCGTCGTTGACGCCTGTGTTGCCGACGTGCGGGGCCGTCATGACGACGACCTGGCGGTGGTACGACGGGTCGGTGAGGGTCTCCTGGTAGCCGGTCATGCCGGTGGAGAACACGGCCTCGCCGAAGGTCTCCCCCACGGCCCCGTAGGCGCGGCCGCGGAAGATGCGGCCGTCCTCCAGGACGAGTACGGCGGGAACCTTGCTGGTTCCCCGGGTGGAGGTCGTCATCGTGCGATGCCTTCCGTCGTGTTGGTCATGGAGTTGATGGCCTCGACCCAGGCGGTGTGCTCGGCCGCCCGGTCGGACCGGAAACCGGAGTCGAGCAGTGTGCCGCCGTGCGCCCAGGTGACGATCAGCAGGCCGCCCTCGGCGAGGACCTTGCCCGCGATGCCCTTGTCGAGGCGGGCCTCGCGCAGGGCCTCGGCCGGGACGAAGAAGTCGTTCGCCCCGGGGCGTACGACCGCCAGCCCGGCGTCGGTGAGCGTGAGCTCGACGCGGCTGCGGGAGCCGAGGCCGTGGGCGACGATCCGGTCGAGCCACTGCCCGGCGGTCGTGGACCCGTGGTAGCGCCCGCTGAGAGTCAGTCTGGCCGGACCGGCCGCCTCGGGCGCGGTGGGGAGCTCGGGCAGGTCCGACTGGATGCTGCCGCGCCACTTCCAGCCCTGGCGCATCAGCCAGTAGACGAAGGCGACGAAGAGCAGCAGTCCGGCGACCCAGCCGATCCTTCCGGCCCAGTCGGTCACCTCCGCCGACTTCTGATCGGCTGCCTCTGCGGCGATTGCGATGAGTGGTGTCACGCCAGCTTCCCGTCCACGACCGTTGCCCGGCCCCGCAGGAAGGTGTGGGTGACGCGTCCCGGCAGCTCACGGCCCTCGTAGGGGGTGTTGCGGCTGCGGGAGGCGAAGTCCGCGGGGTCCACGACACCACGGTAAGCCGGATCGACCAGCGTCAGGTTCGCGGGCTCACCAGCCGAGACGGGTCGTCCGTGGCCGGTGGCCCGTCCGATGCGGGCGGGGGCGAAGGACATCCGGTCGGCGACGCCGGCCCAGTCGAGGAGGCCGGTCTCGACCATCGTCTGCTGGACGACGGAGAGCGCGGTCTCCAGGCCGACCATGCCCATGGCGGCCGCGGCCCACTCGCAGTCCTTGTCCTCGTGCGGGTGCGGGGCGTGGTCGGTGGCGACGATGTCGATCGTGCCGTCGGCCAGCGCCTCGCGGAGCGCGAGGACGTCCTTCTCGGTGCGCAGCGGCGGGTTGACCTTGTAGACCGGGTTGTACGAGCGGACCAGCTCGTCCGTGAGGAGGAGGTGGTGCGGGGTGACCTCGGCGGTGACGTCGATGCCGCGGGACTTGGCCCAGCGGACGATCTCGACGGAGCCGGCGGTGGAGAGGTGGCAGATGTGGACGCGGGAGCCGACGTGCTCGGCGAGGAGGACGTCGCGGGCGATGATCGACTCCTCGGCGACGGCGGGCCAGCCGCCGAGGCCCAGCTCGGCCGAGACGATGCCCTCGTTCATCTGGGCGCCCTCGGTGAGGCGGGGCTCCTGGGCGTGCTGGGCGACGACGCCGTCGAAGGCCTTCACGTACTCCAGGGCGCGGCGCATGATGACCGCGTCGTCGACGCACTTGCCGTCGTCGGAGAAGACGGTGACGCCGGCGGCGGAGTCGTGCATGGCGCCCAGCTCGGCGAGCTTCCTGCCCTCCAGGCCGACGGTGACGGCGCCGATGGGCTGCACGTCGCAGTAGCCGGACTCCTTGCCGAGCCGGTAGACCTGTTCGACGACGCCGGCGGTGTCGGCGACCGGGTGGGTGTTGGCCATGGCGAAGACGGCGGTGTAGCCACCGGAGGCGGCGGCGCGGGTGCCGGTGAGGACGGTCTCGGAGTCCTCGCGGCCGGGCTCACGCAGATGGGTGTGGAGGTCGACGAGGCCGGGCAGCAGGATCTGGCCGTCGGCCTCGATCACGGTGGCGCCCTCGGCGGACAGACCGGTGCCACTCCAGTCGATTTCGCCCTGCCGGCCGGTGGCGACGATGGTCTCGCCGTCGATCACCACGTCCTGGACGGCGCCGCCCAGCACCTGCGCACCGCGGATAAGGATCTTGCTCATGGTTACTTGCTCTCCTCGGTACGGGTGTGGCTGACGGCGGACTCGTTGCCGCCCAGAAGCAGGTAGAGGACGGCCATCCGGACGGAGACGCCGTTGGCGACCTGCTCGACGACCGTGCAGCGGTCGGAGTCGGCGACCGCTGCGGTGATCTCCATGCCGCGGACCATCGGGCCGGGGTGCATGACGATGGCGTGCTCGGGCATCTTCGCCATCCGCTCGCCGTCGAGCCCGTAGCGGCGCGAGTACTCGCGCTCGGTCGGGAAGAAGGCGGCGTTCATCCGCTCTCGCTGCACACGCAGCATCATCACCGCGTCGGACTTCGGCAGCACGCGGTCGAGGTCGTAGGAGATCTCGCAGGGCCAGGTCTCGACGCCGACGGGGACCAGGGTGGGCGGGGCCACCAGGGTGACCTCGGCGCCGAGGGTGTGCAGCAGGTCGACGTTGGAGCGGGCGACCCGGCTGTGCAGGACGTCGCCGACGAGCGTGATCCGCTTGCCGGCGAGGTCGCGGCCGAGGCCGGTGTCGCGGCCGACCAGGCGGCGGCGCATGGTGAAGGCGTCCAGCAGGGCCTGGGTGGGGTGCTGGTGGGTGCCGTCGCCGGCGTTGATGACGGGGGCGTCGATCCAGCCGGAGGTGGCGAGGCGGTACGGGGCTCCGGAGGCGCCGTGCCGGATGACGACCGCGTCGACGCCCATGGCCTCCAGGGTCTGCGCGGTGTCCTTGAGGGACTCGCCCTTGGAGACGCTGGAGCCCTTGGCCGCGAAGTTGATCACATCGGCGGAGAGACGCTTCTCGGCGGCCTCGAAGGAGATCCGGGTACGGG
Organism: Streptomyces sp. NPDC001728; assembly: GCF_040297565.1. NCBI lineage: Bacteria > Bacillati > Actinomycetota > Actinomycetes > Kitasatosporales > Streptomycetaceae > Streptomyces > Streptomyces sp. NPDC001728. The sequence goes on along the minus strand of NZ_JBEOZK010000024.1, from coordinate 1,778 downwards.
TGGAGTCCTCGAAGAACAGGTTGCAGATGGTCCGGCCGCGCAGGGTCGGCAGCTTCTTGATGGGCCGGTCGGCCACCCGGGCCATCTCCTCGGCGGTGTCGAGGATCAGGACGGCGTCGTCGCGGGTGAGGTCGGCGGCCGAGATGAGGTGACGCATCATCGGGTTGTCTCTCCGTGGTGGGGAGGGTGTGAGGGCATGCGGGGGCGCAGGGGTGTGCCCCGGCCCCGCGGGGGAAGGACCGGTCCGGCTAGGCGGCGGGCCTGGAACCGAGCAGGACGGTGTCGCGGCCGTCCTCCTCGGCGAGCTGGACCTTGACCGTCTCCCGCAACGACGTGGGGAGGTTCTTGCCGACGTAGTCGGCGCGGATCGGAAGCTCGCGGTGGCCGCGGTCGACGAGGACGGCGAGCTGGACGGCGCGCGGGCGGCCGATGTCGCCGAGGGCGTCGAGGGCGGCGCGGATGGTGCGGCCGGAGAAGAGCACGTCGTCGACGAGGACGACGAGACGGCCGTCGACGCCGTCGGCGGGGATCTCGGTGCGGCCGATGGCGCGGGCCGGCTTCAGGCGCAGGTCGTCCCGGTACATGGTGATGTCGAGGGATCCGACCGGGACCTCGGTGCCGGTGATCGATTCGAGCTTCTCGGCGAGCCGGCGGGCGAGGAAGACGCCGCGGGTGGGAATGCCGAGGAGAACCACGTCGTCGGCGCCCTTGGCGCGCTCGACGATCTCGTGTGCGATGCGGGTCAGGACCCGCGCGATGTCCGGGGCCTCGAGAACGGGCCGTGCCTCATCGCCGTACTGCTGCTGAGTGTCCATGAAAAAACGGACCTCCTTCTCCGCCTCACGGGACGGCTCTTAAAGGACGTCGGATTTGCGACATCAACGATACCAGGGGGCCGACGCGGACCTCCTCGCCCCCCTCGCACCACTCCGGGCGCCGTCCCCCGGGAGGAGGCGGTACGGACCATTCGGCTTGACGGGAAAGAGTAACGCTGCGTAACCTCACAGTGAGTTACCAGCCGCGCGGCGCAGCCGCATGTCGTCACAGCGTCCGGGAGCGTTATGTCCAGCGAATACGCAAAGCAGCTCGGGGCCAAACTCCGCGCCATCCGCACCCAGCAGGGTCTCTCGCTCCACGGGGTGGAGGAGAAGTCCCAGGGCCGCTGGAAGGCCGTCGTGGTCGGTTCGTACGAGCGTGGCGACCGCGCGGTGACCGTGCAGCGTCTTGCCGAGCTGGCCGATTTCTACGGGGTGCCGGTGCAGGAACTGCTGCCGGGCACGACCCCGGGCGGGGCCGCCGAGCCGCCGCCGAAGCTGGTCCTCGATCTGGAGCGCCTGGCACACGTGCCGCAGGAGAAGGCGGGCCCGCTCCAGCGCTACGCCGCGACGATCCAGTCGCAGCGTGGTGACTACAACGGCAAGGTGCTGTCGATCCGTCAGGACGACCTGCGCACCCTCGCCGTGATCTACGACCAGTCCCCCTCGGTCCTCACCGAGCAGCTCATCAGCTGGGGCGTCCTCGACGCGGACGCGCGCCGCGCGGTCGCCCACGAGGAGAACTGACCCCCTTCGGGGACAGAGCAGAAACGTACCGCCGGGCCCGTGGACGTCATCCGACGTCCACGGGCCCGGCGCTTTTCGTCCCACCCGCCGCACGGCACCCCCGAGGACGCCGAAGGGGCCCCCAGCACGAGTGCTGCGGGCCCCATCGGCAGCCGGTGGGGGCTACGGGCACATACCGCGGCGGGCCGGCGCCGACGCGGCGGGGCGGCCATGAAG